>JBIKYZ010000413.1:0-3546 GCA_044354985.1 Pseudanabaena sp.
TATCTAAGCCCCCTAAATCCCCCAATTCTGGGGGACTTTGAAAGAATTTTATTTTCTTGTTCCCCCAGAATTGGGGGCTAGGGGGCGATTAATTGTTGACTTAACTAGGTTTACTTGTGTGTGCACCGTAGCCTTGCAAAGGGGAGGGAACAAGATTTCTGGTCTTCCCCCTTTGCAAGGGGGAATTAAAGGGGGTAAGTCCGACTTGTGTGTACACGGTAGCGCTACGCGGGAGGTAAAGGCTCTGTAAGGTTTTTAAAATGGTGTAGCCATTTTGGGCTTTTAAAAAACAAGAAGCGGCGCTTAGCGCCACTTCTTGTTTTTTAACGACGATTTACTTCAGCAGCGCTAGGTGGTTGTTGTGCGGGAATAAAAAAGCTACCCATTGGCTGTGGTGCAGTCTCAATGACATCGACAGAAACTTGTCTAGGACTACTTAATACTGATGTATCACGGGCTTCCCCTCTACTACGAATAGGATTTAGCTCTACAGATGTAGATAGTAAAGCTGGACTGTTGCTCCCATTCGCATAAGATCGCTCAAAGCTACTGTCGTAGGTTCGGCTGCTCGTATAAACCCTTTGCCTTAAAGCCGCAATTCTTGCCGCAATCCGATCATCAGCATCAGCAGAAACTGCTAGAGGATCACGCATTGAGTTATAGGCGCGATCAACTCTGTTATATATTCTTTTGCGATCGCTAATATTTGCCTTTGCCACAAAAGCTGGTCGAGTTAGTCCGCCTAATTCTTGCTGCGATCGGGCTTGCATATCAGAAATAACTTCAGCTTCATCTAAAAGAAAAGAAGTTTTACCGTCAGTTTGACTTTTGGGAGAAGCTTTTGGTGACTCTTTAGGCTTAGATGGTGGACTTGCCTTGGGTAATTTTATTCCCGCAGGTGAAGGATTAACGCCCTCTAATGCTTGTTTCCCAAAACTATAGGCGACTAGTCCAGCCACAGATCCCACAATGATCATGGCAAATAGCAGCATCAGACTATAACTTAGTCTAAATTTCTTAGGTGGCTTTTTTTTCTTGCGGAGACGCTTTTGGGGTTGGGGTGTTGCCATCACAAACTTGTTTAGCTAATAATTGCTATTAGGCAACCTGCAAGGTAGCTTGTTTGATAGCATATAATACTTACGTCTATAATCACAATATGCCCAAGGTTGGCTGACTGGTAAAGCAAACGACTCATAATCGTTGATATGTCGGTTCGATTCCGACACCTTGGATAAGGCACACAAGCCACTACGACTAAATTACACCGTGTAAACACTTACACGGTTAGACACTTTTGGACACATTTAGCCTAGTTTTGACTATGATTTGACTATGAATTCTGTTATCATAGTCATAAGCAAACGAGTTCATAGTCAAATGTATGTATGCATCTAAAGATCGTCAAAGCAAAGGCACAGTAAGCGTTGAGGTGTTTCAAGGACGGCTGAGGCTGAGATTGCCAAGACAGCTATTTGAGGGCAAGCAGAAATACTTAACCCTTGGGCTGTCAGATACTAAGATCAATCTCAAAATTGCTGAAGCAAAAGCTCAAGAAATACAGACTGACATCGTTCTGGAGCGATTTGACTACACCCTAGACAAATATCGTCCTACCCATTTAAAACCTGTGACTATGAATCATAGTCAACAAGCTTTAAATCTTGGGGCATTGTGGGATAAGTATATGGAGTTCAAAAAGCCGATCGCCTCTCCTAGTACTATTGGCAATCAATACGCAGGATTTACCCGTGCGATCGCGCTTTTGCCATCACAAAATTTAAAAGACTCTATACTGATTCGAGATTGGATCGTCGCTAATAAGCCGCCTAATGCTGCTAAGCGTTTGATTGTGCAACTTAATGCTTGTTGTAAATGGGGCATGAAATCAGGACTAATCACTGAAAACCCATTTTTAGATATGGCATCTGAAATCAAGTTGCCAAAAAATCAGCGTGGTGAAGATAACGAAATCTCTCCATTTAATAGAGAGGAAAGAGATCTAATCATTGAGGCTTTTGCAAAGCATCCTCACTATCGCTATTACACAGCCTATGTCCAGTTTTGCTTTTTTACAGGTTGCAGACCTAGTGAGGCGATCGGACTGCAATGGAAGCATATTGATTTTGATAATAGTGTAGTTAAGTTTAGACAGGCTGTTGTTTTTGGTGAAGGCTATCAGCCTACAGTCAAAGATGGATTGAAGACGCAAGAAAAACGCGATTTTCCAATTAACAATCAATTGCGAGAAATTTTAATTGCACACAAATCTGAAGGGGCAAAACCTAATGACTTTGTTTTTTCTGCTAAGGAAGGCGGATTTATTAGAGTTAATAATTTTGCAAATGTGGCATGGCGCAAAGTTTTAGAAAGTTGTGGGATTGAGTATCGCAAACCCTATCAAACGAGACACTCATTTATTACTCTGTGTCTTGATGCTCATATAGAAGTTAAAGATATAGCTAAGTGGGTTGGCAACTCTCCAGAGATTATTTACCGTCACTATGCTGCTCATTTGCGTAGCCTTGCTGTACCAGAATTATAAATAGGACTGGCTATGCTGATTTATCCTGCTATGCCCATAGAAATCTCTATGCAAGATGCTCTGGATTTCATTTGTGATATGCCTGATGTTTTGTTGCGTAATTATTATGATTGGTTTATTCCAGTGAACTCGGAAAAAGAGATATTGCAAAATATCAATCAGGAATACAGGGAAGAAGCTAAATGGATAGCTCATTATCTATTTATTGATAGGGGTATTCCGAAAGACATTGATGAGGGATTATCTGAAGCAAAGGCAAGAATATCAATTAAGCAAATTGATATTTGTTATCAACTAAGTCAGCATTCAAAAACTTGTAAAGAAACATTCCCTATTTGTGAATTTAATCATTTATGGCTATGGATTTTCTTCAAGCTCTCATCATGTAGAGAGGACTTGAGAAACAAGGGAATTTTAGATACTAATCCAACAATAGTTAGTAAAACAAATAAAGGTAAATATCAGACGCAATCCATCTCAAAATATGCTTTGTCTGATAAAACAAGAGTTCATCAAAGAAAAGAGCCTAGAAATACAAAGCCAAGACTTGAATTTCAAACTGTAACGCCTGAAGAGTTTGACTTTCAGCATAATTTTCATCACTTTATTAATACTTGTGCCTATCGACTGGCAAGAAAAAATAAGGAGTTTAGGTTTAATTATTGGGAGCCTTATTTGCAGAGTTTAGCTTCTTTTAATAATTTAGTAGGACAAAATCCTAATATTCAGAGCAGTTACCTTATGCCAGATGGCGAAATTTTTACCACAGGAAAACGTAAAAAAATCCCTAAAGGGTTTGGAGTAAAATTGTAACGAATTCGTTACATTAGATTTTTTTGTTATGGCTTGTAGACGGTTAAAGGATTCTACTTAATAGTAACTCACCTTACGCAGATAGAAAATCCAGAGATTTGATTTAGATAAAAGAGTCTGAGAATGTATACTGAAACAAAGTTTGAACGTAATTGCTTCATCGAAACTAAACCAAGAGTAGCACATAG
>JBIKYZ010000414.1:0-3535 GCA_044354985.1 Pseudanabaena sp.
AAACTATGGTCTTTTGCTGGGTAGTCAAGGATGCAATATATTCACCGACTATGACTTTGGCAGAGTCCTTGGCGACTAGTCCTAACAGGTATGGCTTTTTCCTGCTATTTCTCACGACTTCAATTTGATATCTGCCATCCTGCTCTCGTTGAGATACAACAATGGAAATACAGGCGTGTTCTCCATTGCCTGTCCACTTGGTTGATGCGAGTTCTCCATACTGCGCTCCAACTACTTGCAGTCGCATGAGCTGGTTGTCATGGAGGCGATCGCATACTTCGGGTAGGAACATATTGAAGACAACACTCGCAGTACCGTGATCGCCATTGTGACTGGCTTGCCACATAGCGGCGCTACAGGTTTGGGCGGTTTTCTCGCTTTTCTCGCGTAGTTTTTCGCCTAAGCCTTTTGCCCATTCCACAGCGGCGCGGAGGATTTTCTTACGGGATTCCCGATCGCTTGATAGTTTCATCGCTTCCCTAATCTTGCTGGTATATTCATCGCGGCGGGAGATCGCTCTTTTGTAGAGAATCTCGCTTGGTTTGACAAATAGTTCGCGGAATTCAAGAAGTGTACGTTCGTGCAAATCTATGGGTTGCCAGATCGCATTCACGGATTGAATCAGGAAGGAAATCGGATCGTTGTATTCTCCATTGGCTACCAAGGTTCGTGCGGGCATCTTACACCTCTGTTTAGAGTCGTAGTAGCTACCATATACGCCTTGCTTTTTGCGATCGATCAGCCAATCCAGTTTCGGTAGGCTTTTGCCGACTTTATCAAGGAAGGTTTGGTCATGGCTGAGGTCAGATTTGAGCCGATCTACGGCGACTTGCACTTCTTGGGCTAAGCCTCCAATGTACTGATGATTACCTGTCGCCCATGCGGTGGCTAGGTAATAGGTAATCAGTCCAATTTGGTTTTCGGTCGATCTTAAGGCGACTTCGGCTAATGTGCCTTGTACTGCTACTTTGTCGGGTTTATAGGTGGTGGGCTTGATGTGGTGTTGACGGATTTCTTTGGCGATTTCAGGTAGTTTCTTGACTGATTTGACGCAGAAGGTATCACCGTCAAAGTCCATCCCACAGTAGTCACGCGCTTCGTCTGGGTTGACATACATGGTTCCCTGTTGGTTGAGTCCTTTGATGTGCTTGTTTGTCCAGATTTGCAAGTCGTTGCGATCGCGGATGGGATAACGGAATCCGACATATTCGCCTTGTGGCAGTTCAGGGATGCACATTTCCAGTTTTCCTAGTTCGGGACAGGGTTGCGCCATGAAGCTAGAGAAGTTGATACCGCCACTGGTTGCGAGGGTTAACCACCGTCTTCTTACTAGGTCTTCAATCTTTCTTACAACATAGGGATGTTCTAGCAGTTGTCCATAGATGTCATGTTTGAGGATTTCCGATAGGATTTTGCCGTCGGCTTCTTCTTCGCGTTCTTCTTCAGGTTCGTCTACTTTCACCCATTGTTCGGTTTGCACTAGTTGACAGAGTTGTTTGACATCGGATTGGGCTGCTACTAATGTTTCGGCTTTAAGTTGGGTAATTGGTAAGACATCGTGGGCGATCGCTTGTTGGCTGAACCATTGCCAAACTGTATAGGAGGTCTCGCTAAAACAGTTGCAAATCTCTACTCATAGAGCAATCCTTTTTTACTTTTCTTGAGGGAAATGCCTTGATCTTCTTTAGGATTTGGAATTAAACCCTGCAATGGATTGCGAGATTGGTAGTCGAGTTGCTGTCCGCGAAACCATAGGGCGGTGCAGGTGGCGATGACGACTAACCATGTGAGCGCTACATAATGCCAAGGGAGAAAACGGAGTAAGGCTGTTGTCGATAAGTAAGCTACTAGAGGGAACCAGCAGAATAATGGGAAAGACAGAAAAGCAAATAACTTGATGATTTTATTGTCAATCTTTTTGGAATGCCAAATTCCTACTCCTATTCCAGTGCAAACCATTACTAAATAACCAGCCACAGCCACAGCCACAGCCACAGGCAAACTTGCAGCCATAACCATAACCCCAAGCACAGCCAAAACCCCAGCCCAAACCCAAGCTCCAGCCACAGCCACAGCCATAGCCACACCCACAGACCCAACCCCAACCACAGCCACAATTGCAGCCATAACCCCAAGCACAGCCACAGTAACAACCAAATCCCTAACCCCAACCCCAACCCCAACCCCAACCACAGCCACAGCCACAGTCACAGTCACAGCCACAGTCACAGCCATAGTCACAGACACATCTCTAGCAAATGTAAGAGAATCAAATAAAATCTCAATACCCGACCAAACTATGCTGTTACGGAAGAAGCGGGATAACTCAGTTCCGAATGTAATCGATCCGAATAATCCTAAATTCACAAATAGACTTGGTTCCCAAGGTTCATTAATCCCCTTTTTCAAAGCTATCCAGAAATAGACTATCAAAGGATACAACATCATCATAAACGAATCTATCACATTTTTTGCTCCGAGAAAAATAGGATAAAACATCTGCACTAAGGCAATTAGAGAAGAAACCCCAGCAACAATCAAAATAATTCGGTAATGCCAACTTTTACTAAAGGTATACTTCAATGGTTTAAAAATTCTCTGCCAGTCACTTTTTTGAGGACGACGATTCTTAATCAAGCTATGTAGCAGCTTTAATTGCAATTGCGCTGGAAGCCCAGACAATAAAAATTGCCAGTGGGAACGCGATCCTTCATCGCCCAGTATATCTTCTACTAGTTTAATGATTTTGCGATTTAGTTCATCATCTATAACAGTTTCTTCTAGCAAAGCATCCACATCATCACTCAAATTTTTTGGCAGTTTGATTTTCTCAATCATTTGGATCGAGCAAAGCGGTATAACTATTCTTGGATCGATTTTTGGGACAGATTGCTGCGAATTTGCACCCGAAGAATGTTCTAAAAGATAAGCAATAACACCCACAATGAATGGTAATTTTGAGTTTATTGGTTCTTCAAAAGGATTCCATATCCAACCAATGTAAGAACCTACTTCACTTTTTGTGTTTTTCTCTCGCAATCCAGTTGCATAATCTTTTGCCTCTTTTTCTCTTACACCAGTTGCATAATCTTGCGAATCTGACACCTCGGATTCAGTAAGTCCATGCTCGCTGCCGCGCAGACTATCTTCAATCGTAGGTAGCATAATCAATGAAGCTAAATGCCATGCAGCCCGATTAGCAATCTTTGAATCTTTATGAAAAAGTAAGCCCACCAACGCATTTGCAGCTTTAGGTGTAGCTATTTGATTCAAGTCATCAAGCACATGAAAATGACCTAACTCAGCCAAAGATGTAAGTTGCTCTACTGCCAAATCTCCCATTCTCACCAATGGCTGCCCTGCTTCAGGATGAGCAATATATTGTTCGGCAAGTACCTTTGCCGATTCTGGTAAGGAATGAAAAATAAATAACTTATGCATTTTGAGGAATGGCTCTATAGTTCCATTTAGGAAGATATTCATCAAAAACAATAGGTAGATTTTCTTTGAAACCATCCATAACCTTTCTACCCTT
>JBIKYZ010000047.1:0-23736 GCA_044354985.1 Pseudanabaena sp.
TGGCAAATACTACTATCTTAGTACTCCTAAATCATTAGTGCTTCGATTTCTCATGCCCAATATTTGGGCATCTCTTAATGTGCCGTTCATCCATTTTTTGCTTCAATTTTTTCCAAACTCCAATTAGCCTGAAAAACTATGGGTGGCGTTGGTAGACTCCTAGACTTCATCACAACTGCTGTTGCTGCTGCTGCCTCGCTTCCCTCTTCATTTACATCGATAAAAGCCTGATGGATAACTTCTCCGATGAATAACCAGTTTTCTCTGCCATCCATACCAGAAAAATTGGCTTTGCTATCATCAAATGCATCTCTCATACCCATTGCTTTCAGGTTGCCATTCAAATTAATAGGACAATTTATTTTGAATCTAGGTAGATAAACCTGAACTTTTGCTCGATGAAGATATCTTGTCCAGAGAGCAAGACTCTCTTGTGTTAAGCTACTTTCGAGTTCTGTCAATCCATCCATCTGTTGGGGTAGCAGAATCAACATTGAGAGGCGATCTCCTATGTATGGCAACTCAAGCACTTTCACATTTTCATCTTCGTAGTATCCAAATGTCTCCTCCTTTTGCATCATAGACACTTGGATCTCACGGTCAGGAGTTACCCAAAATGGTGATACTTTTGTATATTTAGGATCAAACTGACTTGCCCAGTTCCCTTTGAAATAGATCGCATTGACTAGTACAAGGCGAGTCAACGCATTTATCATTCCACTAGGGATTAGATCCCTGATTTTCTCCTCTGTCCTTTCAGTAACCCAATTATTGATAGAGACTCGTGCTTCTTCTAAATTATTTTCATAGTCAACCGATGTGATATCTGCTCCGTAGTGTTCTTTTACAAGACCTAAAAATGCTTCTAGAAAAGGATATTTCGTTTGTGGATAAAGCGAATTAGCACTTCGCAGCAAAATGCCATCACTTTGCGCTGTCTTCAATTCCGACTCTAAAGAGGAAAATACAGGATGGAGCTGTTGTCCTGCTGAAAAGTGAAGAGCTTGAGCCATTTGCTGTTTTGTCTCTCCGAGAGCACCAGCATAGGTCATGGCAAGTGCCACAGATATGCTGTATGGAGAAAAGAAAAGATTCCCTTTTGTTTTCTGTAATCTTTTGTAAAGATCAATTGCAAAAGCAGTGTTATCCTTCACAATTGCGGCAATGCTTGGATCGATGCTCATAGTAACATCCTCTTCTCTAAATCTGCCAAATGTCATTTTGACTATTCTCCAGAACTACTAAAGATCGATTTTATCGATTTAATTAACTTTCTGTCACTTCAATATTAAACTTATAGACCATACTAAAAGAAATACTACCAACCCGATTCACAACTTCGTTACTTTCCACCTTAACAAACCCTAGTCTTTGATACAAATTCACCGCTGGATTATCTGCTCGGACACTCAGACATACCGCAGGAAATATACCTTGAGCCGATCGCAAAACTTGCTTTAGCAATGTAGTTCCAGCCCCATTACCTCGATATTCAGGCAACACCGCGATCGCTAATTCTGGAATTGTAGAATCAATATAACCAAATCCTCGATCATCATCTGTCCATAAACGTAGCCAAGCCGAGGCGATCGCATTTTCATTCACGAAAGCCACAGTACCCATATCACCAAATCTGCCCCATCCTTCAACATAATGAGAGAGAATTGGCTGACTTTGCACAGATTCAAGTGAGTTTTCATGAGCCGCATACATCAACATCGTCCATAGAATTGGCTCATCTTCAATTGTCAAAGGTCTAACTGTGTAATCCATCTTAAAAGTAAATTGTCAGTACATAAAAACCAAAAGCGAGTGGTGGCGCTAATCGCCGCCACTCGCTAAAGAAATAGATTAAACCTTGGCTAAACCACTATGACGCAACAAAGGTGCGGTACTTGGCTCACGTCCTCGGAAGGTTTTAAAGACTTCCATGGGATGTTTGCTACCACCGAGGGCAAGCACCGTATCACGGTAGAGCCTACCAGTTGAAGCGATCGCCTCATCATTTTCGAGCCCCACTTCCTCAAAGGCAGCAAAGGCATCCGCGCTGAGGACTTCCGCCCACTTGTAGCTGTAGTAACCTGCGGCATATCCACCTGAAAAGATATGACCAAAAGAACAAAGGAAGTTATCTTCAGGTAAAGGTGGAATTACCATTGTGGTTTCCGCAAGGCGCGATCGCAATTCGATGGGAGTCTCAGAGCCACCGCTTTGATAACGATGATGCAGTTCAATATCCACAAGACTGAAATGCAACTGGCGCAACATGCCTGAACCACTCATGTAGTTTTTGGAATCGATCAACTTTTGGTAATAGGCTTCGGGCAGAGTTTCGCCAGTTTCATAGTGTTTCGCCATGCCGAACAAAGTAGCGCGATCGTAACACCAGTTTTCCATGAACTGACTTGGCAATTCCACCGCATCCCATTCCACATTGTTAATACCTGAAGCACCTGAATAATCAACCTTAGTCAGCATATGCTGCAAGCCATGTCCAAATTCATGGAAGAGAGTCTCTACTTCACCAAAGGTCATCAGGCTAGGCTTACCATCGACGGGAGGAGACTGGTTGCAAATTAGATAGGCAACGGGTAAACGAGTAATTGGTTTGCCATCTTCGATTACTTTAGCGCGTCCGATGCAATCATTCATCCACGCACCGCCACGCTTTTCCGCAGGTCGACTATAGGGATCGAGATAGAAATGCGCGATCGCTTGATTTTGTTCGTTTTGAATTTCAAAGAAGCGGACACTCTCATGCCAGATTGGCGCTTTGCCATCCGCCGCAACTACCGTCACACCAAACAAGCGCTTCACAAGGGCAAATAAGCCTTCGAGAACTTGAGGTAATGGGAAGTAAGGACGCAACTCTTCTACAGTGAAATTGAACTTAGTTTCCCGCTGACGTTCCGCCCAATATGAGGTATCCCAATGCTTAAGATCACCTAAGGTAGATGAGCCTTGAGCCTTCGCAAATTCTTTTAGTTCTACATACTCTGCTACTGCGGCAGTATAACTAGACTGACGCAATTCTTCTAGTAATTTCTCAACTGCCTCAACATTGGGAGCCATTTTCCGAGCAAGACTGAGTTCCGCATAGGTCGGATATCCCAGCAGTTTTGCCTTTTGTTTACGCAATTCAAGAATGCGATCAATTAACGGAGAATTGTCAAACTCACCACTTGCCGCACGGCTGACAAAGGCGCGATAGAGTTTCTCGCGGAGATCTCGGCGGCAGCTATGCTGCATGAATGGAACATAGCTAGGATAGTCAAGGGTAATGCACCAAGGTCCATTTTCAGGTGTGGCTTTATCATCACCGTCCAGACGAGCAGCTTGCGCAGCTTGAGCTAGAAGACTAGGAGGCAAACCTTCGATTTCTTCGGGTAGAGTCAAAGTCATGCTAAAGGCTTTAGTAGCATCAAGCACATGATTTGAGAAATTAGTGGAAAGCTCAGCAAGTTCCATTTGAATCGCGTTGAACTTCTCTTTCAATTCCCCTTCTAAACCCACACCCGACAATTCTGCATCCCGCATCGCGGCTTCGACGATACGTCTTTGGGCTGGGTCAAGGTTATCCCACTCCGATGATCCATAAATTGCTTTATAGGCTTTATAAACTGGCTGGCTCTGGCTAAAACGATTAAAAAATTCAATTACCTTAGGTTGAACGACCTTATGAGCTTCACGCAATTCGGCACTATTTTTGACACTCAGTAAATGCTCGATCGCACCCCATCCCCAACCAATACGTTCAGTCAAGCGTTCTAATGGCTCGACTAGCCCTGTCCATGTCGGCTGAAGATTGGCTTCCAGTTCTGTCAATCCCTTGCTTGTTTCTTCGAGCAATTGAGTAATTGCAGGAATGACCTGTTCGGGCTTGATATCTGGAAATGGTGGTAAACCTTTACCAATTAGAAGCGGGTTAGTAACTTCACTCATATAGTAATCTTTAAGATTTGTAAATAATTACATTAATTATATAGCAATAAAAAAGATAGCTAAGACAAATCAAAACCCAAAACAAAAGTAGCGGCGCGAAGCGCCGCTACTTTTGTTTTGGGTTTTATGTCCTGAGAAAATTTTATTGCTATATATGAACGTAGAGTCGGCATTTAGGAATGAAAATTAGTTAACTTGTGCAATTAAAACCAAAATTTGTTGTGGCGGGCTTTGCCCGCCACAACAAATTTTGGTTTTAATTGATTTTCATTCCTTAGGACGGAGACTCCATTGATTTCAGCAATTTCCGAAAATTAGACTTTGCTCTATAAACTGGCGATCGCCTTTTGCATTTGCTCTTTAATAAAAGGCACATCTTGCTGAATCAACTCCCACAAAGTATTCAGATCCACTTCTAAATATCCAAACATCAAGCTATCACCAACACTAGACAAACGTCGCCAATTAATTTGGGGATACTGATCCATAAAACCAATCGGCAAACGCTTTGCAGTTGCACCGATGAGCCCGATCGCCCTCTCTACAGCAAAAATTGTTTTTTGATCGCAGCTAAACTGCATAAAATCTATCCCCAATACAAATGACTCCGTAGCAGCGATCGCTTCTAAAATGTCATGTATTTGAACTTCCAGCCGATGGTTATTATTCTCGATTTCCACAGGAATACTCACTTTACTTATATTCATTAGCTTTTTTCCATACATTGAGAACTAGGGAGACTTGTGAAGAGCCACCAGTTTTAGACATCTCGAAAGTTTACGATATTGCCAATGACTGCGATCGCAGGTGGGGCAAAGTTACTCTCTTGCACAAGTTTTACAATATTACCCAAACAGCCAATTAATTCTGACTGGTCTGCACGTGTTCCTTGGCGGATTAAAGCTACAGGTGTAGATTCAGACAAGCCCGCTGCAATTACTTGAGGGACAATTTCACCTAAATTATGTAATCCCATGTATACCACAATCGTTTCGGCGGCTTGGGCGATCGCTGTCCAATTAATCTGTGGTCGATATTTTCCCGCCGACTCATGCCCAGTCACAAAAATGACTGACGAACTAAAATCGCGATGCGTAAGCGGAATTCCTGCATAGGCTGGAGCCGCAATCCCTGACGTAATTCCTGGGACAACCTCAACCGCAATTCCAGCCGATCGCAAATCTGCCATCTCTTCACCACCACGCCCAAATATAAACGGATCACCTCCCTTCAAGCGCACCACGATCGCATGTTTTTGCGCCTTCTCGATCAATAACTGCGTAGTCTCCTCTTGCAATAGCGAATGATTACCTCGCCGCTTACCCGCATGAATTTTCTCTGCGATCGGGTTAATCATGGCAAGGATTTCATCACTAACCAAAGCATCGTAAAGCACTACATCACATGTTTCTAGCAAGGTTTTGCCCTTAAGTGTCATCAATCCTGCATCACCAGGCCCCGCTCCTACTAAATAAACCTTACCTAAAATCCGATCTAAGGCAGGCTGAATAACTTCTTGTAAATCTGTATTTGTCATTCGTTATCAAAACTTTAATCAAAACTTGAGTATCTAAGCCAAATATTGCAAGGCGATCGCATCTTCATTTTCCTCATGTATTCTATTTGATATAGCAATTTATTGAGATTTTCAATTTGTCACAGACAAATTGAAGAGATCGGGAGTAGCGAAGCTTTTATTCGCAAATCCTGATCGTTGAAAAATGTTGAGACGCAGCCATCTTGTCAAGCCAAATCAAGGAGAACAGAAGAACACTCACAGAATTAATTGATTAATTTAATTAACAAGGGTATGTCTAAAAATCTTCTTGAGCTGTAACGAGTACAACGAATCAAAATGAGGCAGGCGTGAATCTTACCGACTTTACCAAAGCAAATCTTACCAAATCAAGCCTAGAAGGAATCAACCTCAAAGGAGCGGATCTGAAGCGCGTTAATCTTAGTAACGCTAAGCTGGCAGACTCTATGCTTTCCAAAGCAAACCTCACAGGCGCATTCCTTCATCGAGCCGATCTCAGCCGAGCCAATCTAGTCGAAGCAAATTTGACTGAAGCAAATCTTACATCAGCATTCTTAATTAGTACTGACCTTCAACGAGCCTGTCTCAATGAAGCTTATCTAGTTGCCGCCAATCTCAATTCGGCAAATTTAACTAGCGCATCTCTGATTAATACCGATCTCAGTCTTGCCACCCTCACAGGAGCCTGTCTCAATGGTGCAAATCTCAGCCAAGCCAAGCTGAATGGCGCATTTTTTATTGAGTCGAACTTATTGGGAGCCGATCTCAGTGATTCTGACTTTACTGGGGCACTGATGATCAAGGCGAATCTCAGTGGAGCTAATCTCAGTCAAGCTTGTTTGAAGAATGTTGATTTGACAGAAGCCAATCTTACAGGCGCGGAATTGCATGGAGTTGATCTTTGTGGAGCAATCCTAAATGCAGCAAATCTCAATGCCGTCGATCTTGTCGAGGCAAATTTGAGTGGTGGTTCACTTAGTCGCGCTAACTTGGGCTGGGCAAATTTATTGGGCGCAAACTTAGAAAAAGCTAATTTAGTTGGTTCTGACCTGAGCTGGGCAAATTTGAACGAAGCCAACCTGACCGAAGCAGATTTGAGCTGGACCAATTTGACGGGTGCATTTTTGATGAAATCTAATCTCAGTGGGGCAAACCTGAATGGGGTTAATCTTTCTAATGCAAATTTGAGTGGCGCAAATTTGAGTGGCGCAAATTTAATGGGTGCGAATTTAAGTGGAGCTGATTTAAGTAATGTTGATCTGCGTGGAGCTTACTTAATCCGCACCAATTTACATAATGCAATTTTAAATGAAGCTAATTTGACTGGTGCAAATCTCGATGAAGCGGTATTAAATGGAGCCAGCTTAAATAGGGCAAATCTCAATCGGGCAAATCTTACTAGAGCCAGCTTAACAGGCGCAAACTTGAAAGGAGCTTTTATGTTGTGGACAAACTTAAGAGGGGCTTTTATGTTGTGGACAAATTTGGATGGCGCAAATATGACAGGCGCAATTTTGCCTACAGACAAATAAAAAGTTTTTAGACTCTCGCCCCCTAGCACCCTCTCCCAGAGGGTAAGAGAAAGACTCTGGTTCCCCTCTCGTTCAGAGAGATTGTCTAGGGGTGAGGGTTCCACGTAAAAATATGGTGTGAAAGAGTAATGAAAGCTAGAGAACTTGTCGATCGCTATAATCAAGGCTTTCGAGATTTTAGTGATACCGATCTCAATCGTGAAAATCTCAGTGGTATGGGTTTGACTGCGATCGATCTGGCTAATGCCAATTTGAGTGAAGCGAACCTATCCTCCACCACTCTAAATGAAGCGAATTTATATGGTGCAAAGCTAAGTACGACCATCCTACACCGTGCTAGTCTCAGTGACGCAAATCTCTGTGATGCGGATCTAAATGGTGCTAGTCTGATTAAGGCTGATTTGCATGGTGCTAGGTTGGAACGAGCGAATCTAAGAGATGCAGACCTAACTGGCGCAAATCTCAATGCGGTGAGTCTCGCTAACTCTGACTTGACTGGAGCTAATTTAAGTTGTGTGTCTCTAGTCGGAGCCAACCTAGAGGGAGCGAATCTTGCAGAAGCATTTTTGAAAGGAGCAAACTTTGATGGGGCAAAACTAAATGGAGCTAATCTTGAAGGCGCGAATCTAAGTGGTGCAAGTTTTAGTGAAGCTAATCTTAGCCATGCAAATTTTTCGGCATGTGATCTTAGCCATGCAAATTTATATGCGGCCAATCTCAGTGATGCCTTATTAGTCAAAGCTGATCTAAGTGGGGCAAATCTAAGTGGGGCTAATCTTAATGAGGCAAACCTTAATGATGCCGATCTTAATGGTGCATTTCTGGTTGATGCACAGCTAGGTCGAGCCTGTCTAGATGGAGCAAATCTTAGTAAATCCAATTGCTATAAAGCGAATTTTAAAGGTGCATTTTTACTAAGGACAAATCTAAATGGTGCAAATTTAAACTGTACAGATTTCACCAATGCTTCTCTGCAACCAGTCGATCAAGAGGCAGATCGAAATTCAGAGTATGTAACTGAGTAGAACGGTTCGTAAAAATTAAGCCATTTGCCGTAGAAACTGTAATGGTATGTAGGTACGTCTTGTCTAGAGAGAGAAAACCATAAAAAGCGATCGCACTAGAAAATAATCAGTTAGGAATGAAACATGAATGTAACTACAAAAGAAATTGAAAAAGAAGCAAAAAGCGCATCAACAAGCCCGAAATATAAACGCATTTTACTAAAACTTAGTGGCGAAGCTCTCATGGGCGATCGCAGTTTTGGGATCGACCCTGAAGTTGTCCAAGACATTGCCCTACAAGTAGCCGAAATTGTTAAAGATGGGACTGAGGTAGCGATCGTCGTTGGTGGTGGCAATATATTTCGCGGTATTAATGGTGCTGATAAAGGTATGGATCGAGCCACGGCTGATTATATTGGCATGATTGCTACCGTGATGAACGCATTGACTTTACAAGATGCTTTTGAGCATCTGGATGAACCGATTCAGACAAGAGTTATGTCAGCGATCGCCATGCAAGAGATCGCTGAACCATATATCCGCCGTCGAGCCATTCGCCACCTTGAAAACAATCGGGTGGTTATTTTTGGCGCAGGCTCAGGTAATCCTTATTTCACCACTGATACGACAGCTGCTTTACGTGGAGCGGAAATTGATGCGGAGGTGATCCTGAAAGCAACAAAAGTCGATGGTATTTACGATAGTGACCCGAAGAAAAATCCTGACGCAAAACGCTTTAAATCTGTAAGTTTTGACCATGCTTTGATCAATGATTTAAGAGTGATGGATGCAACGGCTTTTGCTCTATGCAAAGAAAATGGTATTCCAATTATTGTGTTCGATCTCGGTGTTACAGGTAACATTCGTCGCGTCATCATGGGAGAATCGATCGGTACTTATGTTGGAGGCTCTTGTGAAATTAACTGATGTTGAGGCGCGAATGCAGAAAGCTGTAGAAGCGACCCAGCACAATTTTAATAGTGTGCGAACGGGGCGTGCTAATGCTTCGCTATTGGATCGAATTACGGTGGAATATTATGGGGCAGAGACTCACCTCAAGGCTTTGGCAAATATTTCCTCCCCTGATGCTACGACCTTAATGATTCAGCCTTTCGCTCGCAGTAGTATGCGAGCAATTGAGAAGGCAATCTCTGAGTCGGATATTGGGCTAACCCCAAACAATGATGGCAGCAGTATTCGTCTAAATATTCCGCCATTGACTACCGATCGCCGTAAGGAGTTGGTAAAAATGGTTTCTAAACTTGCAGAAGAGGGCAAGGTCGCAGTGCGTAATGTGCGTCGTGATGCGATCGACTCATTGCGGAAGCTAGAAAAAGCAAAAGAAATTTCTGAAGATGAGTCTAAAAGCCAACAAGAACAAGTAGATAAGTTAACGGATAAGTTCGTTAAAAATATCGATAAGGTTACAGCCGAAAAAGAAAAAGAAATTTCCACAATCTAAAAACAAAAAGAAGCACCCTTTGGGTGCTTCTTTTTGTTTGCTGCAACAAGGAGCTTTTAGAAATTCATTTCTGCAGCTTGGACTTTTTCGACTTGCTTCTTCTTCAGTACCAACAAAATTTGGGTAACGATAACAGAAGCAAAGAATGCTAGCAACCACTGAATGCGGCGAGGATCTTGAAGGACGATTTCGCCATCATGCTGACCAAAACCACCGACATTAGGATTTGTAGTTAGCGGAGAACCAACCCTAACATCACTACCAGGTTCCACAACTAGTTCAGCACCAGCAGGAACCTTTTCAACAGCAATACTGCCATCGGTAGTTTGGATGGAGATTTCATAACCACCGTAGATCCCTTCATCTTCATTTGGTGCGATCGGGCTGATCTGAGTAACTAGACCAGAAACCGAAGAGTTATATTCGTTGTTATTGCTCTTTTCACCAGTAGGATAAACCTGTCCACGACCACGGTTACCACCAGCGCTTACAGAATATTTCAAGAAATGAATGTTCTTATCTTTAGCAGGATCGGGAGCAAGTACTGGGAAAACAATTTCCGAATAATCATCACCAGATACTGGTCCAACTAAGACGATGTTTTCTTGGGTATCGCTATAGGGTTGGTAATAGGTATCCTTGACTTTTTCCTTAAGCTCCTCAGACAAGCGCTCTTCAGGGGCAATCTTGAAGCCTTCAGGTAATACTAAAACTGCACCAACATTCAAACCTGTTTTGCTGCCATCAGCACTTACTTGTTGTTTGGTGTGGTCGTAAGGAAGTTTGACAACTGCTTCAAATACAGTGTCGGGAAGAACAGCTTGAGGTAGTTCTAACTCGATCCCTTTTTGAGCTAGGTGACAATTAGCACAAACAATACGGCCAGTGGCTTCACGAGGATTTTTATATGCTTCTTGAGCAAAATAAGGATAGGCAAGAGCTGATTCAGTATTCAGCCCAAAGAGTAAAGTTAAACTTGTGAGGATACATAGGCTGACTCCCACAATCAAACGGTTGGCACGGAACAAAGCTTTTTTCATGTATAAGTTCAAATGTATTTCAAAGACCAATTTGGATATATTTAGGATAGATGGCGCTCCACGCTGTCTATCCTAAACCCTTTATTTTAAGACCACCAAGGCGCTTCGTTGGTGCGGAAGTCAGTTTCTGTCCAAGTGCTAAATTGCACAACATCATCGGAGACTGTGGCATGGGCTAGAGCGAGAGATAATGGCGCAGGACCACGTACAACTTTACCTTCAGCGTTGTACTGAGAGCCATGGCAAGGACACATAAATTTGTTTTCGGCAACATTCCAAGGTACAACGCAACCAAGGTGAGTACAAACTGCGTTTAGTCCGTAAGAGGCAATTTCTTTGTTGTCGGTAACGACAATATAAGTGGGGTCGCCTTTGAGTCCTTGGGCAAGTACGCGATCGCCTGCTTGATGACTAGCTAAGAAAGCCGAAGCAACCACATCATTACCAAGTGCATCTTTAGCTGCAACACCACCGCCCGTACCGCCACGAGAAGGAGGTACAAAATAGGCTAAGAAAGGAACAGCCGCACCAAGGGTGGTTACTGCCGCAGCGCCCCCCAAAATTAAGTTCATAAATTGGCGACGACCCATGCTAGGGACATCGGCGGATGTAGAAGCTTGACTCATAAATTTGACTAAGGATTTTGCTGAGAAATATTACGTTTTATATATCGCTTCCTACCATAATATCGACAATCTTTGGACATCTCTCTAGTTGTTTTGCAACGAAATGTTAAGCACTGTGATTTTAGCGAATATTGTTAAGCTTAACGTCAGCAAGTAATTCTAATTGTAAAACTGTTTTTGGTGTTTCCAGCGCTATAGGCTCTGAAAAAATAAAATCGGTTTTTATGAAAGTCCGCAGTCGGCGGACTTTCATAAAAACCGATTTCTGTAATTAGAATTGCTGCTGACGTTTAGCAATTCTAATTATGAAACCGATTTTGGTGTTTTGAAAGCCAAAGGCGCTGGAAAAACAAAAATCGGTTTTTTGAGAGCCCACCGACCGTGGGCTCTCAAAAAAAACGATTTTTATAATGAGAATTGCTAAAACGTCAGTTCTGTTTAAGTGTTTTGGTTTGAGAAAGGTTACTCTAAGCGTAACCTTTCTCAAAAACTAGTTATAAATTTTCTGAGACTTGATTATGCCCATATGAATGAAAAATTCACGTCGCAGTTTTCTAAATATCGGATATTGGGTTTAGTTGGCAGGGGGCAATTTGGCAAAGTCTTGTGTGCGCGGATGCGAGATACAGGAAAATTGGTTGCGCTCAAGGAACTAGAGCACAAGCGATTTCCCACTAGTAAGCTCTTACGCGAACTACGTTTTTTGTTGACTTTACAGCACGAAAATATAGTTACTTGCACTGCACTTATGCATCACCAAAATTATCGCTATTTGGTGATGGACTACTGTGAGGGTGGGACATTACGGGATCTAATGAACCATAGCAAGACATTATCAGTCCAACAATGCTTTGAATTAATTAATGAGATTCTGCTGGGGTTAGAACATGCCCATGGGGAAAATATTATTCATTGCGATATCAAGCCTGAAAATATATTGCTAAAAATTACAGCTAAGGGATGGCTTGCCAAAATTTCTGATTTTGGGATTGCTCGTCTTAGCCAAGAAATAGGGCTTGACAGCAATAATACTGGTTCCCCAGGATATATGGCTCCTGAACGATTTTATGGTCAGTTTTCGGCAGGTTCAGATATTTATGCGGTTGGGATTATTTTGTATGAGCTTTTTGTTGGTAAGCGCCCTTTTTCAGGAATGCCCAATGAGTTAATGAATGCTCATTTAAATCATCGGATTACTATTCCCGATCGCTTGCCCCGATCGCTTGCCAAGATTATTACAAAATCACTCGAAAAACTGCCAAAGCGCAGATATACTTCGGCAAAAGAAATGCGGCAGGATCTTGAGGAAATTCGTTCTGAAGATTTTAGCCAGATTAAAATGGGGGGCGATGTCGAAAGTTGTGCGACTATCCTCTTTTCTAATAAGTCTGAACATTTCGCGCAGAAAAAAACAGATGCAAAAATTATTGGGTTAGTTGGCGCGGAAAAATCTCGTTTTTATAGTACTTCTAGTTTTCTTTTGCATTGGCATAGTTTGAGCCTTGATCAGTCAGAACAAATTGCTAAATCTGAATATGAGATTGAGGCGCTCGCTTTTGCTCGTAAGACTTTATTTGCGATTACTAACCGATCCATATATCAATTTGGTCAGGGAAAGCCAAAATCTTTACATCATTCAGTCCAACCATTTAAATGGGCAATTTCTCCCCATGGTGACTGGTTTGCCGTATCTACAGGTAAACAATTAGAAATCAGAAATTTAGTCTATAACCGAGCTATGCGCTTGGAGTTTGCCACTAGAGACTTAAGCTGCATAATTGCCTTTGATCAACATCATTTATTAGCGATCGCCAATAAGCCAGAGACAAATGAAAGTCGGGCGATCGTCATTTCTCGACGCTGTAATGTGATGTACCGATTAGCTTTGCCTATCCCTATCGATTCTGGGATTGCGACATTTACTCATAATCGTGTACTTTTGCGAGAAGCTGGCAATCATAAAAATATCTTTTTGCTCGATCTCACCCCTTATCGACTTATACGGATTCCCTTAGAATACGAAGCTTTACTTATGGTGGCAACGCCTTGGGGATATGCGATTACAGCTCATTACAATGATGAGCAGACAATTTTGATCCTGTTAGATTTGCGAGGTAACAATATCAATAATTTGATTATTGATGGTGAAGTGACAGCGATCGCACCGATTGACATTAATTTATTAGCGATCGCCACCTCAGAAATATCTGGCTATAAGCTATATGCCATTGATCTTAAAAAGCTAGAAATTGATCTTGTTTTTTAATACCAATTATCCAAAAAAGAGTTGCGGCACGAAACGCCGCAACTCTTTTTTGGATAATACCAATTCACGAAAGTGTTGCCACACTTTTGTGAATTAAAACCCAAATCCATTAAGGGTTCTAAAAACATAAAATGGCTACGACATTTTGTGTTTTGGTGTAAGACTAAAGAAAGCGGCGCTTTGCGCCGACTTCTTTAGAGTTGTGAAGCAGAGGAGCGCTTACGTCGTGAAGCTTCAGGCGATTGAATTGGCACAAATTCCTTGGAAGCGTCTGAAGACTCACTTCTTAGATCCGAATTTTCATCCGTATCCGATGACTCAAGTGATTGTGGTCGATTTACCCTCAAAATTACTCCGTTAGAAGTGCCGTTAGTCTTGACAGGACTAATGACTGGAATACTGGTGACCACTTCAGATGGTGACTCGACAATTTCTGGCTCTACAAATCTTTCCTCAAATTCATCATCTCGATCTACCAAATTATTGGTTTCAACATTTGAATCAAATGATTCTACGCTTGGTTCATTATTTGATTCGGTGCTTGATCGTAGGTTGCCCATGTTATTGGCAATCTTAGGAGCTTGTCCTGGTAAAGCAACCGTCACAATTACATTACGAGGATCTTTAACTTCGCGATCGAGCAGTACCAAAGGCGAAACGCCGATTAGAGAATAAACATCTTGCTCTTCTTCCGTCATTTCCACCACAATTAACTCTGGTGGTTCAATGACTTTGGTGCGAATTTCCCGTTTGCTAGGACGCTCAGGTAAATTTTCAGCAGTAACTACAGGTACAGTATCTACTACTTCAAGCAATTCTTCGCTTGGCTCCGCGATCGCTTTAGTTGCAGGAATATTACTAGCAATGCTAGGCAAAGACAATTTAGCTGGAACAGATCGATCAGCGACAATTTCACGCTCAATGCGTGGCTCAAACCTTGGTTCAATTAATGGTTCAATGCGTGGCTCAAAGCGCGATCGCACATCCATCGGCGCAACTTTTTCTGGCTCACGTGACTCACGCGAATCTTTATTGAGCATGGCGCGTTTGCCGCGTCTACGCAGATTTCCCCGCTCT
Source organism: Pseudanabaena sp. (assembly GCA_044354985.1). Lineage (GTDB taxonomy): Bacteria > Cyanobacteriota > Cyanobacteriia > Pseudanabaenales > Pseudanabaenaceae > Pseudanabaena. The sequence goes on from JBIKYZ010000047.1 coordinate 14,487, forward strand.
TGATAGCTCGGATGGCTCACTAAGTTTGGCTCTAGCCCACCGCCCAAGTCAGAATCCCCATCTTCGTACTCAGAGGTAAAATCAAGCTGATTAGATTGCTTTGATTCCCAAGTACGAGATGTCGCATCAACAGGTTGTCCAGCCGCTTCACCTGGTAAATGCATTAAATGTCCTAAGCCACCGCAGGTAGAACAAGGACGACCAAATAATTCATAAATGCTCTGACCTTGGCGCTTACGAGTCAGCTCGACTAGCCCCAATTCAGTAAGCTGCGCTATTTGAGGACGAGATTTATCCGATCGCAAAGCTTTATTAAAATGTTCAAGTAGCTGCAATTGATCGCGGCGAGTATCCATATCAATGAAGTCCACCACAATCACGCCAGCAATATTTCGCAGACGAACTTGACGGGCAATCTCCACAGCAGCTTCGCAGTTTGTCCACAACACTGTCTCACGAGAGGTTTGAGACTTAGTAAATGAACCAGAGTTAACATCAATTACGGTTAAGGCTTCAGTTGGCTCAATAATAATGTAGCCACCACTAGGCAGATCGACTCTAGGCTTGAGAGCTTCACGGATGCCAGCATTAACACGAAAATATTCTAAAATTGGCGTACGTTCACGATGGTGATCCAACATCAAACCGCTAGGAATTTTGCCATCAGCCCAACCTAGTAAATGCTGTTTAATGCGGCGCAGCCCGTCACTAGTATCGGTAACGATCCGATTAACTTCAGTGCTATACAGGTCGCGCAATACCCGTTGGACAAAATCTCGCTCGCGATCAAGCAAGGTTGGCTGGCGCGTAGTGGCGACATCTTGCTGGATGCCTTCCCACTGGCGCTGCAAATTATCGAGATCTTCAATAATCTGCTCCTCAGGCATCCCATCTGCCTCAGTCCGAACCAAAACGCCCATACCCGCAGGCTTAACCAAAATGGCAAGGGCGCGTAGACGATTACGCTCAGCCTCACTACGAATGCGTCGAGATAGGTTTACGCCACGACCAAAGGGCAGCAGCACCACATAACGACCTGGCAAGGAAATATTTCCCGTCAATCGAGGACCTTTGTTGCCCGTTGGCTCTTTCATTACCTGCACCAGCACTCGCTGTTGCGGTACGACTAGATCGCTGATCGAGCCAGACGATCGCCGCATTTTCAAAGGTCCAAGGTCAGTAATGTGAATGAAGCCATTGCGATCGCCGTCACCAATATTTACAAACGCCGCATCAATACTGGTTAAAACATTTTCGACAACGCCCAAGTAAACATCCCCAACTTGGTGAGTTCCTGCGGCGACAACAATTTCTTCAATTTGATCTTCGCTAAATACAGCAGCAATTCGATACTGCTCGGCAATAATTATTTGCTTTGGCATTCAATTTCCTCAGAATTTCTTCGATTCAAGAGAGCCAGCCTAAGAACCTACCTGAAAAAAATTTTTTCTAAAACTTCATATAAAAAATATTAAAAAAAATATCTTTCAAACCCTTTATATAAGTAAATCAACGTAATTAAAACTCAGAGTCAAAACCTATGTCGCCCACTGTGTGGGTGGCACAGGTTTTGGGATTTTATATTTAATTGCGCCTACTTACTTAAATAGACTCAAAAAGTCTTAATAGGGGCTTCACAACAGAACATACCAATAACGAAAACAAGAAAAAAATTTCGATCGCAACCTGTCTGTATCATTGACCGTTTACTTAGCTATGTACCGAAGCTAGTAACCAGTCGCTGTGTCTGCTCTGACATCACGATAACAAGACATATTGCTTTGTATGGAAAATTGGTGGGGTTTCGTTAAAAGAATTAAGTTATTTCTTAGACTGGCGTTTATTAGACTATCTAAAAGTTGCTTACACCATCTGCCTACAGCATTCAGCCTGTAGGTAAAACAGCGTACTTGATGATTCAAGTTTATGATTATGGTTTGTAAGCTCGATCGCTTAACTAGCAGCTAGATGCGTTTTAGCTAACAGCCAGCTTAAGCCTATCGTAGTATTATAGCGCAGCATTGAGCGTTACATTTTCTTAATAGTGTTTTAATATTGATAGTTGTGTCAGGGATAAGGCGTAGCCGTATCCCAAAACTTAAAGTGAAGAAAATGAGGGTAAGGTTCTGAGTACGCGAGTAGTTATCGTCCGTCACGGTGAGAGTAATTTCAACATCCTAAGCAAAATCCAAGGTAGGGGTAATTATGATCGCCCAGAATTGCAGTCTGTCTTGACCGATAAGGGCAAACAGCAAGCTAAGTTCGCGGGAAAAGCTCTGGCAAGCCTTAGTATTGATTTAGCCTATGCTAGCCCTTTAGTCCGTGCTCAGCATACCGCCAGACTCATTTTGTCTGAAAATTTTAATCCACCTGAGTTAGTTGCTACTGAAGGTCTATTGGAGATTGATCTTAGCGAGTGGGAATCGATGATTTCTCGTGACGTTAAAGAGCAGTTTCCAGAAAAATATCATCTCTGGCAAAATGAGCCAGAAAAATTTCAGTTAGGCGATCGCTACCCAATTCTCGACTTATTTGAACAAGCCAAAACTCTATGGTCAGAAATTTTACCTAAACACCAAGGTAAAACGATTTTACTAGTGGGGCACAGTGGTATTAATCGCGCTTTGATTTGTTCGGCGATCGGTATTCCAGTTAGCCTCTATCACAATATTCAGCAAGTCAACTGCGCTATTAGTATCCTTAATTTTCAGGGAGAAAGTATCACTGAGGGCGTGCAACTTGAATCCCTCAATCTTGCCAGTCATCTTGAGGATATTTCAGACTCACCATTACCCCCTGTTAAGAAAAATCACAACGGACCACGTTTATTGCTAGTCCGTCACGGTGAAACTGAGTGGAATCGCCAAAAACGTTTTCAAGGACAAATCGATGTGCCACTTAATAATAATGGTCATGCTCAAGCTAGACGCGCCAGTGAATTTCTAGCAAAAGTTAAAATCGATAAAGCCTTTAGCAGCCCCATGTTGCGACCTAAAGATACTGCTTTAGAAATTTTAAACAAGCATCCCCAGATCAAGCTTGAGCTTTTTGATGAACTCAAAGAAATTTCCCATGGCTTATGGGAAGGCAAATTTGAACATGAAATCGAAGCTGAGTTTCCAGGGCAGTTAGCTCTCTGGCAAGCCAAACCTGAAACTGTGCAAATGCCTGAGGGCGAAAATTTACAGCAAGTTTGGGATCGGGTGGCGATCGTTTGGCAAAAAATTGTCGATTCAGTCCCTGCTGGTGAAACTGCTCTAGTTGTCGCCCATGATGCTGTAAACAAAGCGATTCTTTGTCTATTATTTGACTTTACCCCTGAGCAATTTTGGGTCTTTAAGCAAGGAAATGGTGGAGTAAGCGTGATTGATTATCCTCAAGGTGCACAGGGTTCTCCAGTTCTACAGTCTGGGAATATTACCACTCACTTATCTGAGGGTGTGCTCGATCGCACCGCCGCAGGTGCTCTTTAAATATAATTGAAGCCAATAAAGCCAATTCTGTTTTTTGCTGCACATTAGGCGCTGCAAAAAAAAACAGAATTGGTTTCTTAATGAGAATTGCTGCACCATTTACTTCAAACCTTAAGAGAGACGCATTTTCTGCTAATTTGGTGTAAAGGATTTTTCTTAGTATCTTGTTTTAGTATTCGGAGTTTAAATAAAGTGACTATTCTATTCCAACTTTTATTGGCTGCTTTTGTCTTGTTTTCCTTCGTTTTGGTGATTGGTGTACCTGTAGCTTACGCATCCCCTAGCTCTTGGAACCAAACAAAGCCACTTTTATTTCTTGGCTCTCTAATTTGGTTAGCATTCGTAATTGTCATCGGCATTTTGAACGCTTTTGTAGCTTAGATCTAGCAAATAAGTCCCTTAACATAATTAAAAAAAACACAGCCAAAACCTGTACCGTCCGCACAGCGGACGGTACAGGTTTTGGGGCTTTATATTTAATTTTGCTTAGCTACTTAAAACCCATAAAAAACTTCCAAAAATCTTAATCAGCAGGGCTTTTGGAAGTTTTCTCTTTGATTAATTACTTAAAAATCGCTATAAATTAATTCTATGACCGTTTTTGAAGGTAGCTTTACTAATACAGACAGTTTGCGCTTTGCGATCGTGGTAGCGCGGTTTAATGACCTGATCGTCGGTAAGCTCCTCCAAGGATGTCAAGATTCATTGCTGCGCCATGGGGTGGATGTTTCGGAGACTGGCAGCCAAGTTGATTATGCTTGGGTTCCTGGGAGCCTCGAAATCTCGATGGTCGCAAAAGAATTAGCAACTTCGGGACGTTATGACGCGATCATTTGCCTAGGAGCAGTCATTCGTGGGGATACTCCTCATTTTGACTATGTGGCAAATGAGGTTTCTAAAGGTGTAGCTGCAACCTCTTTTCAGACTGGTGTACCGATTATTTTTGGGGTATTGACCACTGACACAATGCAGCAAGCTCTAGAACGCGCTGGCATTAAAGGTAATAAGGGTTGGGAGTTTGGCATGGGTGCGATCGAAATGGCTAATCTCATGCGTCAAATTCGCTCGAAATCTGTTTAAATAAGCGAGCTTTGCTCGCTTATTTAAACTATAAATCCTGCACTTTGTCCTTGGGATGCTTGCCAGCTGCGGGCATCGTAATATAAATCTTCCAAACAAATACTATAAAGAGCATCCTTAAGCTTTCGATCAAGTCTTTGCCAAAGCGCAAATGTTACCCAATCAGAGGCGAGTTTTTCCTGTGGCTTAAGTCTGGGTAAAGGATAAGTATCTTCGCCAACCGCCGATAAAATTTCGCCCAGAGAGATTTCTTTAGGCGATCGCTTTAGCTTATATCCACCTTGCACGCCACGAACTGACTCAACTAAATCCGCTTGGCGCAGGGCAATTAAAATTTTTTCTAAGTATGGGGCAGGAATCGATTGGCGATCGCTAATTTCGCGAACTGATACAGGTTTACGTTTTGCCCAAACCACCAGATCGAGCATCGCCTTCACACTGTAATGACCTTTTCTGGTTAGTTTCATCGGCTTGCTTATCAGAACATGCTGCGAAGCAGCATGTTCTGATTTTTTCTGGCTTTTTTAAGTTTGCAAAAATTCTTGAATAATCGAAGACAAATCGATAGGAGCAGGCAACATTTCACCGCCGCGCCAATCTAGTATTTGTACCAAAATCAAATAGCCCACACCCAAAATTACGGCGACAACGCCTGTCAAAACTGATATCCATTGCGATCTCTGCATAAGTTAAATCTAAATGAAAAATTTAAGTAAATCGATGAATTAGAAAAAACATCCTAACTAACTGCTATTATCCCTCTTGAAATATCTTTAGTCATTGATATTTAAGTAAAACCTGATTTAGGTAAAAACTACAGTAATTTGCCTTGATTAATTACAGATTGCCTGAGAAAGTCCTGCATGGTAGAACTTTCTCAGGCAATCTGTGAGTTTAGTGAATCCGCAAAGTGCTGTATATCAAGTAAAGCTCTATTTTGATAGGAACAAACTTTTTCAATTCCTCGTCCTAAAACTTGAACATAAAGACACAGACTTTTTTAAGTCATGTGCAGATTCAAGTCCAGTAGGAGCAAGTAATTGATGAGTTATAGCCTATCTTGGTCAACCAGCATCGGAGGGTACGCGCCCTCCAACTCCGTGTCCGTTGATAAGCTCCCCATCGTTGAATTGGTACAACTGTGCCAAACTGAAGCGCAAACCAGCAGGTCTGCGTTTGCAGAACTCATGCGACGTAATCAATCCTATGTCGATCAAGTTTTGTATAAACTTGCTCCTGACTGGCAAGATCGTGCTGATCTTGCTCAAGAAGTCTGGTTGCGCGTATATCGTAATATCAAGCGCTTGCAAGAACCTGAAAAGTTTCGTGGTTGGCTGAGTCGAATTGCTACCAACTTGTTTTATGACGAATTGCGTAAGCGTAAGCGTGTTGGTAGCTCAGTTTCCCTCGACGCACCATTTATGTCTGGCGATGGTGATGAAATGACTTGGGACTTGCCTAGCGCGGCTCCTAGTCCTATAGACAATATGTCTACGCAGGAGTTTTATGAACAACTTCGTAAGGCTATTCAAGATTTACCTTCTAGCTTCCGCGAAACCATCGTTTTAAGGGAAATCCAAGGTTTATCCTATGAAGAGATTTCTGAATTAACAGGTGTATCGCTTGGTACAGTAAAATCACGTATAGCTAGAGCAAGATTGAAACTACAAGCGCAACTACAACCCTATTTGTCAAATATGTAACGAGGGGTGTATTTAAGTTATGAGTGCTAACCAAATTTTTAATAGTTCTATGATTATCCCAGAGGAGCGCTTTGAGTTACTAAGTGCGTATATAGATGGCGAAGTAACTGAAGCTGAAGAGCAACTTGTCGAACAGTGGTTGTCCGATGATGTTGATTTTCGTCGCCTCTATCAACAACAACTAAAGCTACGTCAATCGCTAATCGATCTCCCAGTACCTGTAGCCGCACATTCATCGGTCAAAACAGAGACAGATGTGATGATTAATCGTGTCTTTGCCGAGATTGACAAGCGATCGCAGCGTCGTAAATGGAAATTGGCGGGTATTGGCATATCTGTTGCCGCTGTAGTTGGAGTATTCGGCTCGATGTTCACATTCAACTCTAGCCCTCAATTCAGCCCAGTGGCAAACAGCATCAAGTCTCCTGCTCCTACCCAAGTAAAACCAGAACCAATCTTAATTGCTATGGAAGAGCCATTGGTTCCTTTACCCAAGTCGATGAGTTCTAAATAAACCCAAAAAAAATGGTTGCGGCGGGCATAGTCCGCCGCAACCATTTTTTTTGGGTTTGATTATTGTGAGGCGACTTATTTGTGTAGCCTCTTTTTTTGCTTGACTGACCAATGACTCGTAAAATGAAAGCAAGCCTAAAGGTATGGGCATTTCAGTATTTAGAGCATTTACTCAGAGCATTTTTAGCTAGCAATTTTAATGAGCATCAAAGTCGTTCCTACAGTCCCTTTTTCTGATCAGAAGCCCGGTACTTCTGGTCTCAGAAAAAAAGTTACCGTTTTTCAAACGCCTAACTATCTCGAAAATTTCGTTCAATCAATATTTGACAGCCTCGAAGGATTTCAAGGACAAACTCTTGTCGTCGGTGGCGACGGACGTTACTATAATCGCCACGCGATCCAAGTAATTCTGAAAATGGCAGCAGCCAATGGCTTTGGCAAAATTCTAGTTGGACGTGGAGGGATTTTATCGACACCTGCTGCCTCTTGCATTATTCGCAAATACAAAGCTTTTGGTGGCATTATCCTCTCGGCGAGTCATAACCCCGCAGGTAAAGATGGTGACTTTGGCATTAAATACAACACGGGCAACGGTGGTCCAGCCCCTGAGAAAATTACTGATGCGATCTACAACATCACCAAGAGAATCACTGAATATAAGATTCTGGAAGCTGATGATCTTGATCTTGACCAGATTGGTGAATCTCAATTAGGTGATACCACGATCGCAGTAATCGACTCCGTTGCTGACTATGCAGAACTGATGGGCGAATTATTTGATTTCGATCGCATCAAACTATTATTAGCCTCACCCAACTTTCGGATGTGCTTTGATGGGATGCACGCCGTAACTGGCCCCTATGCTCAAGAAATACTTGTTAATCGCCTTGGCGCACCCGCTAGTGCTTTGCAATGTTGTGTACCTCTCGAAGACTTCGGGGGTGGACATCCAGATCCGAACCTTGTTTATGCTCATGATCTCGTCGAAGTTCTCTACGGTGAAGATGCTCCTGATTTTGGTGCAGCGTCCGATGGCGATGGCGATCGCAACATGATTTTAGGATGCAAATTTTTTGTTACCCCCAGCGACAGCTTAGCCATCCTCGCGGCAAATGCTCATCTAGTTCCCGCGTACAAAGGTGGACTAGCTGGTATTGCTCGTTCCATGCCCACCAGCCAAGCTCCCGATCGCGTGGCAGCACGTTTAGGCATTGAATGCTACGAAACTCCAACAGGCTGGAAGTTCTTTGGTAATTTGCTCGATGCAGGTAAGGCAACTCTTTGCGGCGAAGAAAGCTTTGGTACAGGTTCCAATCATGTCCGTGAAAAGGATGGACTCTGGGCGGTACTTTTCTGGCTGAATGTTTTAGCGGCTCGTCAGCAATCAGTAGAGGCGATCGTTAAGGAACATTGGCAACTTTATGGACGCAATTTCTATTCTCGCCATGATTATGAAGGAGTAGATAGCGATCGCGCCAATACCCTAATCGACAATCTCCGTAATAAATTTGCAGATTTGCCAAGTCAGAAGTTTGGCAATTATGAAGTCGCTTTCTGCGATGACTTTAGCTACACCGATCCTGTGGATGGCAGCATTAGCAGCAAGCAAGGAGTACGGATCGGCTTTACCGATGACTCGCGCATAGTATTCCGTCTGTCTGGGACTGGCACTGAAGGCGCAACTCTGCGACTCTATGTAGAAAGCTATGAACCAAATATTGCAAAGCATTCTCTCGACACTCAGGAAGCGCTGAAAGAGCTTATTGAGATTGCCGATCAAATCGCGCAGATCAAGACTTTAACAGGACGCGATCGACCTACTGTGATTACATAAAATAAAGGCGCATCCTTTGGGTGCGCCTTTATTTTATCGAGTGAAAATCATCTGGAGTATTGCAATTAAACAGCATCGCAAAAGGCGCATTTTCTATCTCAATAACTTCTTGATTACTTAACCATCTTTGAAACGATCGCCCATCATTATTGATAAATTCTTTAAGAGAATCTTGACATTGCCAACGATAGAAACCACATAGAGGTTCCCATTGCTTTTGCGAATTCTCATCCATATAGCGCGGTAAATAAGCGATCGCAGTTTCAGGTAAACTCGCTAACTGGCTAGCCCAAATCTGGAGAATATCACCTTGCAGATTTGGCAAATCACAGGCAAGCAATAAGAGCCAATCAACAGGACTTGAGATCGATTGAATTCCTTGCCAAAATCCAACTAAAGCCCCATCAAATTGTTGATCTAAAACCAGATAAGAATGCGGTAAATTTTGGGCGATCGCTTCTTGATATTGTTCCTGACTCCGCGCTACTATATACACTGAATCCGCCACTTCTAAAGCAATTCGACAGGTTCTAGATAATAGAGTTTCGCTATTAATTTCTAATAAAGCCTTATCTCTTCCCATCCTTGAGCTTTTTCCGCCCGAAAGTGCGATACCCAAAAGAGAGTTGCGGCGCGGAGCGCCGCAA
>JBIKYZ010000165.1:0-11632 GCA_044354985.1 Pseudanabaena sp.
CTCAGTGTGGCGCCCCCCCCCCCCCCAACTCTCTTTTGGGCTTTGGGTTTTCCCTAACATAATTAGCTACAGCTATAGATGAATTTGAGAATTTCTTGGGCAGTAATTTCGGGGCGTTCCAAATGAGGAACGTGACCGCTATTGTCAATCCAAACAAGCTTATTATTAGGAATGATTGATTGGAACTTGGCTGCATCTTTTGTGCCGAGAATGCGATCGCGATCGCCCCAAATAATTAAGGTTTCCTGTGTCAAATGTGCTAATTGCTTTGCAAAGGAACCATAGCCACCACTTTTTGTAAACGCAATCAGAGAATCGCTCCAGCGTGGCATAGCCAAATGGAGCGATGCACAAACCTCGGCATCGGGCGTGACAAATCTAGAATCAGCATAAGCCTTGAGACTGACTTCACGGCGGACTTTGGGACTGCGTAAAAAAACAGTAGCCATACGATCTAGAGGTGGCACAAGAAATTTACCAGCAGCAGTTCCCTTACGCATTCCTGCACTGCCAATGAGAATCAATTTTTTCACCACATCAGGATATGTTAGTGCGAAATCAATTGCGGCTGCACCACCCATTGATGCTCCAACTAAAATAATTGGTTTAGCGATCGCTGTTTTCCAGAAATAGTAAAGATGCTCTTTGATCGCTTCAGGACTAACTTGGCTATCAGCCAGACGTTCGGTTAACCCGAAGCCAAATAAATCCATAGCAAAAGTTTGATACGAAGTCGCCAGTGTAGGGAGCAGTCGTCGAAACTCTAATAGAGAGCTATCAAACCCATGCAGTAGCAAAATCGGTGTATCTTGATTACTTTTAGATTGACCATCGCAGACATAGCTCGTCAAAATCACTTCACTAGTGAAGTTTGTGGAGACGAGACAAAATTGAATATTATCAACAAGAGCGATCGATGTTGCTTCTGTTAGTTGCGATCGCAGTTGGGTAACTTCAGGCGGTAAGTTCGACATTGCTTCTCTATAAATAAATAGCTCTAAAGCTACAAAAGTTGTTCTGCCCGCTACGTGGTCAGAACAACTTTTGTAGCTTTAGAGTATGTTCAAGTTTCATCACTACTCATTTTATGGATTCCATCTATTGTCTCACTTGCAAGAAATCGGGAGTCTGTATCTAATTCTGTATTTTTTCGCTTTAACTTGTGTAGACGCATTTTTACAAGAGTTGCCCCCGTAATCGTGGCATAAAAAGGAGTAAATCCTAAAAAGAATAATAGAATCCCATATAAACTACCCCGACCTCGAAAAATAGCGATAATGGAGATCGCCATGAATGTTACTAGCACAACATTAACGATCAGCCATAAAATAGCTCTCCCTTTCAAGATCTGAGGATTAGAGAATTTTGGGTGCTGACTATTCCATAGGACTAGCCATTGTAAGACTCCTAGGATGATTCCCGCCAAAACTAGCCATAAAGAATTTACGGCTAATAGTGGAATGCGATCGATAATGTTGCTTTCGGCAAAAGAACCATCTGGATTAAGCACAAAACCAAATTGGGCTGTATAGGCTAAGCTTGTAGCCGCAAAACCAATCCAAGTCCAACCAAATGTACTAGCTAAAATCCACCAGACTGAAGATTTAAAGAATCGCCGCAAAACCAGATATTGCATTAAGCCTACAAATGCTCCTACTACAATCGCTCCACTGACAATGCCAGTTGATACAGGACAGTTCAGACTGCCAAACCCAGTATCGCAAATGCGGAGATCCATTAGGCGATCGCTAAGGTAGTGAACTCCCGCTAAACAAGCAGCAATCCCAAATATAATGCCGATTACAGCACCAGCTAGCGTAGTCAGTACCCATCGCCACCATAGACCGACAGCAGATAAAGTGCGTTGTTTTTGCATTGTGTATTTCAATCCCGCATTGCCTACCAGCGAACTCGAAGACTTCGAGCGCAGCATTAAATTTCTAGATTAGCTCTTCTGTAACAATCCTACGCAAAATATCAGCGACTGTAGCAGCCATTCTCGCATCAATTTCTAAAGCTTCACGCACAGGATCTTTAAGATTAAGGACAGCACGTAAAGTCATATTCACCGATCGCACCTTTGGTAAGGGCAAATCATGGGACTTGGCAAGGAGATCGACAAACTGGATACAAGCGGTGTAGGTCAGCTCAGTTTGTTTACGTTGATCACTGTATCCAAAACCCATCTTGGAGATCACTACAGGTTTGTCAATAAAATATGACAAACCTAGAGCCATGATCGCTGCATCCACATACCTCGCTGTGTCTTGTCCCATCGCATTAATCAAAGTACTTAAACTATGCCACTGAGCAGGCAAGCGATTGTCAGGGGCAAGATGACGATGCCATGCGATTTGCGAAACAATTCTTGTCAAGTCGTAGGCGGAAATCAAATTGTCACCGCGATGCGGATCTTTTACTCCAGTGATAACATTTGCGCCAGTAACATCACGTAAAATTGGCTGCTCAATGTAAGGGGCTTCTCCGTAACGTCCTTGAAAAGTTAGCTTTTGATTACCTGTGATTTTTTTGAGCCAATCCTGTAAAGCTAAAGGCGTAGTAAATTGCTTGAACATTGCCGACAATCCATTGGAGGTCATGCCATTCGTTTCTTCGTAAGCACAGATACGCTGAGCCATTTCGGCAAAGGTACGGGGTGTTTTGTTTTCTTTTGGATCGAAGATTCCACAATTAGCGATCGCTTGATTGGGTTGTACTTGATTGGCTTGGCAAATAGTATGGAGCAATGGCAATATTTTGGTGGAACTCCAAAACTGGACATTACTTAGAGCATTTCGTCCAATCCAACGGGCTAACATTTGTCCATTAACCACACTGCCAATGCAGATACAAGCCTCTTGAATACTGCTATGGAGAAATTCTAAGCCGATGTTTTCAATATTGGGAATTGTTCCGAGCACTGGATAAGGACGAAATCGTACCCGCACCTGACTACCAGATAACATAGCAACTTCACCATAGGAAACTACATTTACTCCATCTGGCAAACTAGCAAGGCGATCGGCATAGGCGGGAATATGACTCAACAATGGCGATGGCGCAAAATTGCGATTGGGCAAACCTTTTTTGGAACCTGCAATACTGCCATTGACCCCACGATCAAGGAAGCCAAGATAATTAGAGTCGGCTTGCCCCATATTCACAAAAATCCGCTGAGCGTTAGTAAATTTTGGGAATAAGCGATCGCCTTCGCTGATAATTTTGAGTAAATGTCTAACTACCGCAGGAATTTGTAAGAGGTTGTTTGTAAGAGCTTGCGAGTTAGCATCCAAAATCGTATCAATACTGAGGGCATTAGCAAACTGCACAAAAGCAGCTTCTGATAATCTGCCATAGATGCCATCCACTTCACCGTCATATAGCCCTAACTTCTGCAAATAGGTCTGTGCTTTGGTTAGTTCCTCAAACGAAAGCTTTACCTCTACGACTGCCATGAAATTCCTCTATAAAAAAGCCTTAGTCTAATATTCTATCGATAAGCTAAGCGATCGCAATGTATTCCACATCGCACTAACCATAAAAACCAAAATTATTGCGTTGGGCAAATCCCGCCGCAATAATTTTTGGGCTTTTATACCAATTGACAAAAGTGTGATAACACTTCTGTCAATTAAAAACCAAATCCTGTAAGGGTTTTAAAAACAAAAAAGGGCGTAGCTTTTTTGTTTTGGTATTACGCTGTTTTGCCAAAATTGCCCATACCTAAGTACAACTCGGCAACTTCAGGGTCGTTCAATAGATCAGCACCTTTACCCATAAACTCATCTTTGCCCAAATGCATTACATAACCACGATCAGCGATCGCTAAAGCCTTACGCGCATTCTGCTCCACCAAAATGATTGATGTTCCTGTTTGATTAATTTTTTGAATCAAATTAAAAATATCCTGAACCAAAATCGGTGATAGTGCTGCTGAAGGTTCATCTAAAATCAACAATTTCGGCTCTAGCATCAGCGCCCGTCCCATCGCTAACATTTGGCGTTCACCGCCAGATAGTGTCCCAGCCCGCTGATTACGACGTTTAGCAAGCACAGGAAAAGTTGTATATATTTTGTCTTTAACTGCTGCTATATTTCCTTCGCGAGTATAGGCTCCCATGTCCAGATTGTCAGAAACGCTTAACGATGGGAATACATTAGCAACTTGAGGTACATAGCTAATTCCTTGTCGCACGATTTGTTCAGGCTTGAGTCCGATCAGATTGCGATCGCCAAATAATATTTCCCCCGATCTCACTGGCACTAGACCAAATATTGCTTTTGCTAAGGTCGATTTGCCAGCACCATTGGAGCCAATTACGGTGACAAGCTCACCTTCGTAAACTGATAAATTTGCACCTTGCAAAATATCTACCCCATCCACATATCCCGCCACAACATTACTAGCTTCGAGAATAAGTTGATTGGAAATTTGGCGTTCAGGACGATCAGTTGGTTCAGCAGATTGACTAGCGTTCATATTTGGGTTTATAGTCTTACTTGAAATAAGCATATACAGTGCGAGGGGTTTATAGCAATGGTCAAGAAGCTTTGCGTCTCTACATTGCGGAAATAACTACACGAAAGCCGATGTCATTGTAGCGATCGCTTTGCCAATGCCATTCCCGACTTGCCGCTCGACATAGCTTCGCCTCATTGCTCCATGAGCCACCTTTACGCACGCGCCGACTGGTATAGCCATCAAGTACCCATGCCGATCCATCCGCAGGAGCGCCGTTAAAATTATCGTGCCATACATCCTCACACCATTCCCAAATACCACCATGCATTTCGTATAGTCCCCAAGGATTTGGTACTTTCTGTCCGACTGGTTGCGATCGCTTGTTGGCATTGTCAGCAAACCATGCATACTCTGTGAGTTGTGTGGAACTATCGCCAAAATGGTAAGCCGTATTCGTACCAGCACGGCAAGCATATTCCCATTCTGATTCGCTAGGCAAACGGTAAAGATGTTGCGTTTTTGCTGCTAATTTCCGACAAAAATCTTGAGCCTCAAGCCAAGAAATATTTTCCACAGGCGCTTGCAGATTTTCGCGAAATATGGCGGGATTCCTGCCCATAATGGCAACCCATTGCTCTTGCGTAACCACAAATTTAGCCATGTAAAAAGCAGGAACATTGACCTCAGATATTGGTGATTCATTGTCTCGCCTGCCAATTTCATTGGGTGGTGAGCCTAGAGCAAATTTGCCCGATGCGATCCGTACCATTTCCATATGGATTCCATTCCCCAAATCATCCCGAAAAGCTTTATCTCCTCTCTTAATTGGATCACTTGGCGGTTCAGGGATTGGCGGCGATTCTGCGATGATGATCGGCGCTGGTTGAGGTTTGAGTTTTTCTAGCAATATCGCCAAGGTAAAACCTGCGATCGCAGAACTAGCGCTAATCAGTAACTGACGACGATTAATCTTTATTGGTATTTTTGCGAAAGATTTCATCCATGATTGTGCGATTGGCAAGGCTTTAACCGTTGAGACTTCCGAAGTCTTTTTTGATTCTAGAGTATTAAAATCATTAACAATTCGGCTAAATTCTTCTATATATTCATAGCCTTCCAGATATTCGCGTACCAAATAATAATTCTCTTCTTCTGTAAAAAAAGCTTGCACTTTTGGGGATAGCGTATAGTCTTGCCCGATTTCATACAGCCTTGTGGCAATCAACCCATGGTCTAGCGCATCCTTTTCTGAAACTTGCCAGAAATAAATCACACAAAGAGGTTTGGGTACAATAGGAATCTCTAAATTTTCTGCTAGATAAACCGACAAGGCGATCGCGCCAACTTGTTTAATACCAATGGTTTGACTTATGCGATAGCGCTTGTTGAGAATATTGTCTAAATCCATTGATGTCTAGGTCGTTAATATAGCGATCGCCACTTACATTAAAGCCCAAAAAGCAAAATTAGTTGTAGTTAGTGTCAGCGTAACGCACCCTTGCTGTGATTGGATTTTGGGGTGCGTTACGCTATCGCTAACTCACCCTACGAGGGCGACCCCAAAGAGGGTTGCTGCGAGAAGTGCCGTAATGCTCTTTGGGGTTTTGGAGAAATTTCCAAAAGATCTTGTGTAATTGGGCAAATCAGTAGTATTATCAATAACGGTTAAATGGCGAGTGTAGCCAAGTGGTTAAGGCAGTGGTTTGTGGTACCACCATTCGTGGGTTCAATTCCCATCATTCGCCCTCAAATTAAAATCCAAATAACACCACAAAAATAAAAGAGGTCACTTTGTGACCTCTTTTATTTTTTGTGCGTTTTGACGGTAGCTCAAAGCCCTAAAATTGCGAGAGAGTTTAATATGCCTTAGCAATTTTTTAAATAGGACGACTGAAGGTTTCATGAGAAAGACAGTTGTAAGATTTTGCGCGATCGCATTGATCACGATTTTAATAGTGGTTTCGCTTGGCGGCTTATACCCTCAGAGTTCACGAGCTGATGGTAATGCGATCGCGATCGCCGTAGCTGCACCTCTTAGTGGTGATGGCGCGAGTGGCGGTCAGGAAATAGTCGATAGTATCAAGCTATATATTGATGCGACCAATCGTGATGGGGGCATCAATGGTCGTCAGCTTAAATTAAATGTTTTTGACGATAAGGGCAATGCGGATGGGGCAACTCAAGTTGCTAACGAAATTTCTAAAAGTGAGGCTCTAGTGGTGCTGGGGCATCGCACTTCTGATGCTTCGATAGCGGCGGGTAACATTTACCAAGAGCGCAAATTGCCAGCAATTACAGGTACGGCAAATAATCCTAAAGTTACCACGGATCGCCCATACTATTTTCGGATTATTTATACCAATCCTGATTTAGCAAAAACCTTGTCGATCTATGCGCAGCAAGTATTGCAATTCAAAACGGCAAGTGTAATTTATGACAAAGCCAGCAAAAATGAGCAGACCCAATCTGAAGTAATTAAATCGGCTTTTGAAGCTAATGGTAATGGCAAAATTCAAAAAACTTGGGCGATTGACTCTGATCCATCTAATCGGAAAGCGTCAGTGCAACAAATCGTCAATGAAATTGCCGCCGAGACTGATGCAGGAATTTTGTTTTTAACTTTGGGCAAAGAGGATGTTGCCGAAGATTTTTTAGTGGCGCTGAAACAAAAGGGGCTGAAAAATAGCATTTTAGGTGAACAAGCTTTAGCAAGAGAATCTTTTGCAAAGCGTTTTGAAAAATACGATGAAGAAAAGAAAAGCGCAGGTTTCTTTACTGATGGCATGTATGTGCCAGCGCCAATCTTATTTGATAGTGCTGGAGCTGATGCCCAAGATTTTCTCACTGCTTATCAAAAAGCCTATAACAAGGCTCCTTCCTATTTAGGAGCTAAGTTTTATGAGGCTGCGATCGCGGCAGTCGATGCAATTCGCAAAGCTAATCCCAAATTAACGACGGCAAGCTTAGAAAGCGATCGCGAACAGGTACGAGATGCTCTAGCAAAGCTAAACAATCGTAAGGTCGGGATACGAGGTTTAACTGGTTTGCTGTATTTCAATAGCGATCGCAATAGCGATCAACCTGTGCGCCTTGCTCAGTTTCAAAACTACAAACTGATCTCTGCATCCCAGCAATTTACCCCAATTCCTAATCCAGAACGCCTGAATTTACCGAAAGAAATCCAATCTGGAAGCATTGTTCAATCGGGCAATCAATATTTTTGGCGGCAGCGTGTAGTTTACGCAGGGATGGATATCAATAAGCTAAATCGCATTGATAAATCCACCTTTACCGCCGATTTTTATGTGTGGTTCCGCTATAGCGGCAATGATGAGCCTACGGAGATTCAGTTTCCTGATGCCGTCACCAATAGCGTCAACCCCACAGCTCCAGTATTTGATGGCAAAGCACCAATCAAGGCGCAGGTCGTCAATGGCTTAAACTATCGTCTCTATCGGGTGCGTGGTGAATTTCGGAATGCCTTTGATTTTCGCGATTATCCCTTTGATTCGCAAAGATTAAACTTGCGTTTTGATAATCCTAATCTTTCGACTGAGCGATTGATCTATGCGATCGATAAGGTTGGCTTAAAATTACCAAGACCCGAAGCCGAAGAACGCAAACCATTTCAAGGGCTTCAGCTTTGGAATTTTAAAAGTATTACCTATTTCCAAGACTCATCACGCAGTACCTCCACTCAAGGCGATCCTGATTTGTTTCAGTCCAATGTGCAGGTCGAATACCCTGGATTAAGTATACGCATGACGTTTCAGCGCAAGACCTTAGTATTTCTATCTAAGAATGGTTTACCCCTGATTTTGCTGTCAGGTTTAACCTATTGCTGCTTATTCTTCCCCTATACGATGTTTGTACCTCGCACAATGGCTCCTGCATCAGCATTACTATCAGGAATTGTGTTGTTGCTTTCCTTTAACAATCAACTGCCTGAAGTTGGCTATACCGTTGCGATGGAATATGTGTTTTATGTCTATTTCTGTCTGTGTTTACTACCAATTATCGTCACAGCGATCGGGACTAAGCTAGATAAAGAGGGACATAAAAAAGCCTTTAAATATTTGAATATTGCGTCTTGGATTCTCTATCCATTAATTGTGATTGTCACATTTGCCACTTTTTTAATTAATTATGGCGATCGCTTAGTTTAAAAGCCAACAGTAAAGTAGTGACGATTTGCGTTGCTATATTGCTGTTGCTTTAGAAGTGTCAAAGCATAGCAACTACAACAATTTTCGAGCAAACCAATAAATTTTTAAACCTATTGCTTCGCAACACTTTTAAAAATTTATTGGTTTTGGCTTGAGTGTAAAGCTCTCTAAAAAAATATAATCAGCCTCCAGTAGATTAACTGCAAGCAAAATATGAATATTAAGTGGAAGTCTCAACTATTGTTGTTTATGGTGGCTATAACCACTTCGATCGTGTCGGCATATTCGGGGTTTCAGGCGAACAATGCCATGATCGAAAGTGCGAAGAAACGAGAACTGAATGTTACATCCACATTGATCCAGAGCAACATCGCCGAACAGATTAATAAAGCATCTGCCCGCGCTTCATTAGTGTCTTCATTACCATCGATCAAGCAAGCTTTTCGTGCAAAAAACCGTGAAGAGATCGCAAATCGTCTATTGCCAGCCATGATTGTCCAACGCGATCAGTTTGGCGTGAGAGAAGGACAGTTTGTTCTGCCACCTGCTGTCTCTTTTCTCCGCATCTATGCTCTTAAGGATGGACATGGTGAAGATCTGAGCGGATTTCGTCAGATGCTACTGGTAGCTAATCGCACTGGGGAACCTCAACGCGGTATGGAAATCGGTCGGCGCGGGCTTAGCATTCGTGCAGTCTATCCAGTCAAAGATGATGAGGGGTTGATCGGTAGCTTTGAAATAGGCTTAAGTTTCTCATCGGTGCTCTCACAAACTAAGACAAATACAGGCTTTGATGTGGGTGTGTTCATCGACGATAAGTTGATGACCGAGGTCGCCAAATTGCAGCCTCGTCCAGATAGTGAGCGCATCATCGGTGGATACCAAGCCGTCGAAGTCACAGACTGGGCGGCTCTCAAGCCACTACTATCTCCCGCAGTCTTTGCCAAGGCGCGTGATGTTTCTGTTGAACTTCTCACTGTCAATGGCAATGACTACGGACTGGTCTTAGTGCCCGTGCTGGACTACAAGGGCGAACGTATCGGTGCGGTAGTGGCTGTTAGAGACTTTAGTGAATTCCAGAATCAGCAAAAGTGGGCGCTCACAGGTACAATTGCGATGGCAGGATTACAGATAGTATTGCTGACTGGAGCTTTGTTAATTGTGGTTAATGCGATGTTACTCAAGCCCTTTGCTGCGATCGCTAGTGCCAGTAACGAACTAGCCGATGGAAATCCAGCCCCCGATCTCGAAGATTTGGCAAACCGCCGCGATGAGATTGGCGGCATGGCGCGATCGCTACAAACTCTTGTTGCCTCTAAAGGGAATGGGAAGGGCAATACTAAAGATGCTGTGAAGGAGTCAAAAAATGCGTAGACTATGGAAATTTTCGCTATCCCACATCCTCGCCATTTTTTTATTGTGTATTTCCTTCACTTTTGCTACCTATTTTGGGGCAGGAGCAAACATCGCAACGACGGCTATCTTTGCTCAATCTAATCCTGAAGCGACAAATAATCCCACAACACCTGCACCTAATCAGTCAGTGGCAAACCCCACAGTTACTGATGCAGCAAAGCCTCCAGCAAACAAAGATAGTGCTGCTAATTCAACAAAGCCGCCAGCTAAAGATAACGTCAAAAAAACTACTACACCAGACGAAAACCCACTGGGGATGAATAATCTTGTTCCTTTTCCTTCTAATGTTGCTCTCCCTATAAATGTAGGTGTAGCCTTATTTGTAAATAACATCAGCAAAATCAACGAAGCTAGTAATACCTTTGAGAGTCAGTTTGATTTAAGGTATGAATGGAAAGATCCTCGCTTAGCCTTCGATACTGGCGAGATGGGAACAAATCGTTTGGAGTTTGGACAAGAAGCTGCGATCGCAAAATTAGCCACCATCTGGAACCCGCAGATTAAAATCACTAACATCATTGAGAAAGATGCTCAAATCGTACCAGGCTTATTCATTCATTATGATGGTGAAGTAGAGCTAATCCAGCGTGTCAAGGCGACCTTCGAGACCAAATTAAATTTAGATGCTTTCCCCTTTGACACCCAGTCTCTGCTAGTAGCCATGTTGTCATCTAAATACAATTCTAATCAGATTGCATTGACTCAGGATCAGAATGATCTGAACGAATCAGGACTCGATCCAGACCTCAAAGTTAATGGATGGAAGCCACAGGGAATCTCCTTTAAAATGACACAGCTACGCGCTTGGAATGGAGCATTTCTCCGTCAGATTGAAGCTCGCGTAGGTATGAAACGTATCCCGAATGCGATTCTAGGCTCGATCTTCACGCCATTCTTCTTGACTTTAATCGTACCGACAATCTTTACATTTTTCGCAAATGTAGAATTAGCGCCTCGTCTAGTCGCATGGAGTGGCTCAATCTTGGCATTAGTGGCGCTTACCTTCACATTTTCGGTGCGATACCCTTGGCTCGGTAGCAACAGCCTCGTATCGCAGATATTCACCGCAGGACATGCCTTTCAGCTTATCTCAGTACTCTTATCGATAACTCTGTTTAATCCAGATGTAGCTAAAAAGATGGATCGGTTCATCGTCGCCGAACTCGTCAGCTATCTACGGTGGCTTGTTCCTGTCGGCTTCTTGGGTGTCTTGATCACTAAGTCACTACTCACAGCTTTTGACTGGTAATGCGATCGCCTATAGCGATCGCTTAGTTTAAATATCAATAGAAGCGGTACTTTATGCCGCTTCTATTGGTTAGAGTCTTTTTCTTGTGCGGCGATCGCTTGATTAAGGTGCAATAGTTTCTCTAGCAAGTCGTCACTGTCGCTAAAGCCGTAAATTTGCATTACGAGTTTGTCGAGCTTGGCATGGAGTTTATAAAGTTGGCTAGCGGGTTCGTTTGGAGTTTGGAAAAAATTGAAGCAAAAAATGGATGAACGGCACATTAAGAGATGCCCAAATATTGGGCATGAGAAATCGAAGCACTAATGATTTAGGAGTACTAAGATAGTAGTATTTGCCAGA
>JBIKYZ010000415.1:0-3529 GCA_044354985.1 Pseudanabaena sp.
CTCAAACTTAATTCTAAGCTCAATCACTTCGCTCTCAAATCCAAATTATATATCAAGGCTTTGCAGCAATCTCACTTGGAATGGCAGTCTCTGAAACCTTTTTAGGCTTCTGCGTAACATGAGCTATCAACATAAAAATCGCCACTGACATTATGAGGAAGTCTTCGTTCAATTTTTGCCATAATATTTCTTACCCAAAGAATAGGAGTTATAAAGTGAATGATTAGTGGTGCGTGGCTCCGTCGCGCACCACTAATCATTCAATGGGAAGAGAGTAACTATTTGGAAGTTGCAGGTTTATCATAAAATTGCTTTGAAAAGTCTGGAATTGACTTAGGATCAAAACCCAGTCGGATAAAGCTGATCGACTTTAATTCCCTATCTACGTAATGAATAAATTTAGCTGGGGCTAAACTCTCGTTAGCGATCGTTTCACCTGTTGCTAAATAACTCAAAACCTCATTTCTTAAGCCCAAATAATTGACATATATCTTTTGGCTAGCTTCAAGATTATCTTTTTGTTGAAATATCAGGGACATATTGCCATAAAAGATCACAATTCCACTGGTTACGATAAAGATATTTATAAGAGCATTATTGACTCTTTCCCAACCCACCTTACTAATAAAGAAGAGACTAACGATCGCTAAAGCAGCACATGCACCCATCGTTGCCAACGAGATATAGTACTGCTTATAGAAAAAACCCATTATTTTGGCATGTGTATCAGCCAGCCGCTCAATCTCTTGAAATTGCGAGATGATTCTATTGCGTTCATATACTGTCGGTGATAGCTTTGCCGTAGCAGATTCTAATTGTTCTACGGTGATTCGTTCAGGTTTGAAAATCCATTCATTTTCCCATGCCGAACTAATTACAAACATAATAATCCAAGCAACTACCGCAATCGAAATCAGAGCGCTAGATAAAGCAACATGTCCTAATACTGTCGGTTGATAGTTATTGTCTTTAGAAATTGCCCATATCAGCCATTTGGGAATAGTTCTCGATGGAGTTTGCGCTTGCTCTTGATCTGTAGACATAACCCAACCTCTTGAAATCAATTTATTGTTTATAGTCAGGACTTATGCAGTAGCCCTGCACTCAAGTGCGGGCTAAAAGCTCAAACCCGTTGAAACGGGTTGTCTAACAGTATTTTGTAGTCCACTTCAGTGGACTTGAGCTTTTAGCCAAGAACTTGAGTTCTTGGTTTATTTGAGTAAGTCCTAACCTACATAATAACGCTTTCAAAAAGCCTTGCCGCGCTCTTAACAGTTCTGTAAAACTTGAGCAGCCGTTAACTGAATATCAGCAAATAACGGCGAAGCGATCGCTTGCTCACCTTCATAAACTCTCTCTTCATAAAATCCTTCCACCCATTCCAATACCGTCACCTTTTGCGCGATCGCATCAACAATCCAATATTCAGCAATACCCCTCGCCGCATACTCTGTGCGCTTGTAGCGATAATCTCGACTTGCTTGATTGGGGCTGACCACTTCAACGACTAACAATGGTGGTGGCATATCTAGCAATATTAGCGATCGGGTTGCTCCTTGCATAGCGATCGCCAATTCTTCAGAATAAACCATTAAATCAGGAACTCGTACATTCACCTGTCGGCTATGCACTGCTATTTCCGTTTTCATTCTCAGTCGATTATGAGAAATACCAATATTAAAAAAACTAGTAAGTAAGAATATTGCAATCCGCTGATTGATATCACTTTCAGCATATATATGAATTAGTTCTCCATTTTCTAATTCATATAAAAAATCAGTCCCATCATCGTATGAGAGGAACTCATCAAAAGTCATCTTTTTCGCGATCGCAACTGTCATTGTTTTGTCTCCAATGGTTTTGCTTAGATGAATTAACACTGATCCGATAATGCTCAGTAATTAATTCTATCCTACCTGTTCATAAGCAAATAAAATTGAGTAGCTGTGCTTTGCACAGCTACTCAATTTTTGGGATGATGCATTTCAAACAACAATCGCGACTTTTCCTATTACCTGAAGCTCTTCGAGGTGACGAATTGCTGTAGGGACTTCACTCAGTTTGTAAAGGCGATCGATAAAGGGAGTGATTTTTCTAGCCTCCAGCAGATCTCTCAAGATGACTAGATCTGCTTGATTGGGTTTTGAAGCCAAGCATTTTACTTGTCGGTGACTGATTCTCGAAATTAAAGATCCCAAAAACATGACTTGAAAAAATCGCGCAGTGGAACCACCGACTAACACATAGGTTCCCTCGGTCGTCAATGATGGCAGATAGTCGAATACTGAACGGTAAGCGGCGGCATCGAAAATCAGATCGTAAAGCTGTCCATTTTTAGTGACATCGGTTTGAGTGTAGTCAATCACATGGTCAGCACCAAGCGATCGCACTATCTCCATTTTTTTGGTACTACATACAGCCGTTACCTCAGCGCCAAACACCTTGGCAAGCTGCACTGCAAATGAGCCGACACCGCCAGAAGCACCATTGATCAATACTTTTTGTCCAGCTTGAATCTGTCCAAGATCTCGCAATCCCTGTAAAGCAGTCATCGATGCCGCAGGAACGGTGGCTGCTTCCTCAAATGAGGTATTAATAGGCTTCAGTGCTAAGGCTGTTTCGGTTGCACAGACATACTCGGCAAAGGCACCGAACCCGCATCCTGACAGGTCGCCAAAGACTTCATCGCCGATATGGAACTGAGTCACATCTTTGCCAATAGCTTCAACTGTTCCCGCCATATCCATACCAAGAATCTTGATTTTGGGCTTGAGTATGCCGCCAAAAATGAAACGGCTGATGAATGGAGTTCCACGCATCAGATGCCAGTCCCCAGCATGGACAGCGGCGGCGTAAACTCTCACCAGCACGCCATTATCTGACAAGATGGGCTTGTCAACTTCTTGGAGACTCAACATATCCGTTGAGCCATATTCGGTTTGGACGATTGCTCTCATTTTGTGATTCCTTTGGCGACTGCCTTGGGCAGGGGTGAGGGGATTAGATTTCGTCATAGCTCTCTCTCCAATTACAGCACTGTGTGCTCAAACCCACACTAATAAATTCTTTGGTAATAAATTAGGAGCGAGCATCCACCGCATTGACTTACACTGTAAGTTTAGCTTATGGTGTAAGTCTGTCAAGAGGTAAGTCGGATTAATCACTCTACAGGGGGATTAATCCGACTGCTCAGCAGGAATGAGAAATATAGTGAGATGGTTAAAACAAAAAACTTAGACACTTTCCCCCATGTTCCGTTAAGTCGAGAACGGATCTTACTTGCGGCCATGCGCTTGGCTGACGAAGGTGGTATTGAGGCGCTCTCAATGCGGAAGCTTGCGCAGGAATTGGGGGTTAAAGCGATGTCGCTGTATAACCATGTTGCCGATAAGGATGACCTATTAACTCATGTTACGCAGATAGAAAAGTGAGAGATTTGACTGAGATAAAATAGGCTGAGAAAGTATACTGGAGAGAGATTAGAGAATAGTTGCTTCGTCAAAATGTAAGTAAGAGTGGCAAAAAGGAT
>JBIKYZ010000416.1:0-3510 GCA_044354985.1 Pseudanabaena sp.
ATTTATAATTTTGTTTTCCATGTCGTGTACTGCCGTTTTTTACCACGGATACGGACTGGCAGGATGGACAGGATGGCCTTGCTTCTGACATTACTTTACTTTGTATCAACTATCTGGATATTTTCCTACATCCTTTCCTTTTTAGGACTACCATGAATTGTGGATAACAAAGGCAATAAACATTGGGTAAGGCTTGCCATTGATGCCGAGACGCGTGAAATTGTGGGTTGTTACATCGGTGATCGCTCTGGCGAATCAGCTCAGAAGTTATGGGAATCGTTGCCTAGTGTCTATCGCCAATGTGCGGTTATTTACACTGATTTCTACACAGCTTATCCAGTTGTCCTGCCCAGTAAACGTCATAGGGCAGTCGGTAAAGAAACGGGCAAGACCAACTATATTGAGAGATTCAACTGTACGTTACGTCAACGAGTATCAAGACTAGTTAGAAAGACCTTATCCTTTTCTAAAAAGTTGGAAAATCACATCGGAGCCATTTGGAATTTTATTCATCATTACAACGCTTCTTTGCCTGCTCGTTCATCCTTTCCTTTTTAGGACTACCCAATATTTGGATCTGCATTAAGTGTGAACAAATTGTTAACTTAACCCAATCTGTATGTAACAGACCTGAGAGATGTTATAAACTCTATATAATTGCTATTTGATTCGCTAAATTTTCTACTTCTAATGAGTAAAAGTAAGATCACTATTCTTGTTGTTGATGATACTCGATACAATCTGCAAATTCTATCAATCATGCTAGCTAATCAAGGCTATGCTGTTTTAGAAGCATCAAATGGAATCGACGCGATTGATCTTGCTAAAACACATATGCCAGACTTGATTTTACTAGATATCAAAATGCCTGACATGGATGGATATCAGGTTTGTAGTAATCTCAAAACCCATCTGTCAACTCAACAAATCCCAATTATTTTTATTAGTGCGATTGAAAATGTAGAAGAGAAAGTTGAAGCGTTTACAGTTGGGGGCATAGACTTTATTAATAAGCCTTTTCATCTAATCGAAGTACTAGCAAGAGTAGAGACTCATCTGCGGGTAAGCTCATTACAAGCACAACTTTTAGAGCAAACTAAACTTTTGGAAATTCAGAATATTAATTTGCAAAAAGAAATCTCTAATCTGACAGGATTTGATTGGGATTTATATTCGGAGGTAAAAGAAGCTATTGACAGGCAAGAGTTAAGATTGTTCTATCAGCCAATTGTAAATTTCCAAACTGACTTAATTACGGGGTTTGAAGCACTAATTCGCTGGCAACATCCAACGAGAGGCTTACTTGCGCCTATTCATTTTATTGATATTATCGAAGGAACAGATTTAATATATCCAGTTGGGCGGTGGGTACTGAATACTGCTTGCCAACAATTACAGAATTGGCAAAAATCTTTTCCTAAATGTACTGACTTGACCATGAGTGTAAATGTATCAACTAAGCAGCTTTCAGAAATCAACTTAGTTGAACATATACGTGAAATATTACAGGAATCACAAATCAATCCCCATAGTTTAAAGCTAGAAATAACTGAGAGTACGGTCATGGGCGATCGTGATCGCACTTTACAGATTCTCGATCAATTAAAAGATTTAGGCACTCAGTTTTGTATTGATGACTTCGGTACTGGCTATTCATCACTAAGAAGGCTAACTGACTTTCCTATAGATATTCTCAAAATAGATCGCTCTTTTATTGATAATGGAGAATGGGTAATTGTCAAAGCAATTGGTACGTTAGCTTTTACGTTAGGAAAGAGTGTTGTAGTTGAAGGGATAGAGACATCTACGCAGCTAGCAATGCTCAAGACCTTATTTGGTTCTTCGCTAGATGGATGCTACGGTCAAGGGTACTTATTTGCTAAACCACTAGAAGCTGAATCTGCTTTTCAACTTCTGGCAAATAATACAATATTTGTAATTGAGAAGTAATACCAATTCACGAAAGTGTGGCTACACTTCTGTGAATTAAAAACCAAACCCTGTAAGGGTTTTAAAAACACAAAATGGCGTAGCCATTTTGTGTTTTGGTATAATTGATTCTCTGGATCTAAACCCCAAAGAACAAGTGGCGGCGCAAAGCGCCGCCACTTGTTCTTTAGGGTTTGTTATAAATCCTCAATCTGAAAATTTTCGAGAGCGATCGCGAGATGCGTCCAATGTGTCCCGCCTTGGAGAAATACTGTGTAAGGTTCACGCAAGGGTCCATCTGCTGAGAGTTCTAAGGTGCTGCCATCAATAAAAGTTCCTCCCGCCATAACTAACTGGCTAACATATCCAGGCATTTCCCCAGGAATAGGATCGACGTAAGAATCAATTGGAGAAAAGCGTTGGAGATTACGGCAGAATTCAATCAGCTTTTTGGGATCACCCAGTTGAATTGCTTGAATAATATCGCGGCGTGGTTCAAAGGTCAGTGGTTTGACTTTGTATCCAAGTTGATCAAACACATAGGCGGCGACGTGGCTGCTTTTCATCGCTTCGCCGACCATTTGTGGTGCAAGAAATAGCCCTTGAAAGAGTAAACGATTGAGATCAAAAGTTGCACCGCCTTCGCGCCCAATGCCTGGAGCAGTTAAGCGTTGGGCTGCTAGCTCTACATATTCAGTCTTACCTGCTATATACCCACCAGCAGTGGCGATCGTTCCACCAGGATTTTTAATTAAAGACCCTGCGATAATATCGGCTCCGACCGCAGTAGGCTCGCGATCGCTAATAAATTCTCCATAACAGTTATCTACAAAGCAGACAGTATTAGGATTTTGCTGTTTTACTAATTGAATTATGCGTTCTATATCGTCAATGGATAAACTTTCTCGCCATGCATAGCCACATGAGCGCTGAATTAATACCATACGAGTCTGAGGCTTGACAGCTGTTGCTAAAGCTTCCCAATTTATGCCTCCTACTGGAGTTAGCTCCACTTGTCGGTAGGTAATTCCAAAGTCTTTGAGTGACCCTCTATAGTTAGCGCCTTGACTATCAGAAGTGAGTGGATAGCCGATTACTTCTTCGAGGGTGTCATAGGGCGCACCTGCAACCGATAAAAGCTCGTCAAGGGGTCTTAAAATCCCAAATAAACAACAGGCGATCGCATGGGTTCCTGAGACAAATTGCACGCGCACGGCTGCGGACTCTGCGCCCATTATTTGCGCAAATACTTCATCTAAAACATCTCGCCCCATATCACCATGTCCATATCCAGATACGCTGGCAAAGTGGTGTGCTCCCACACGGCGATCGCGAAAAGCTTGTAAAACCCGTTCAAGGTTTTTCTTTACATGGAGATCGATTTGGGTAAATGTGGGTGCAAGAGCGGTTACCGCTTCTGCTACTAGCAACTTCATTTTTTCAGAGGTCATTTATGCTTAGGAATGAAAAATAAATAACTTATGCATTTTGAGGAATGGCTCTATAGTTCCATTTAGGAAGATATTCATCAAAAACAATAGGTAGATTTTCTTTGAAACCATCCATAACCTTTCTACCCTT
>JBIKYZ010000020.1:0-35155 GCA_044354985.1 Pseudanabaena sp.
CTCTTTGACGGTTGGCAACATCTAATCGAATTTATGCTTGGTGATGCTCCTGTGTTTCCAGATTCGTGTTAATTTTACACTAGTATTATGTATTGCTTGTTACCATTTTGAATTTGGAATTGCTGCTCGGCTCCTGTTTTCTAAAGAAGAAATTGAAAAATACAACAATGAAATTGAGAAATTAGCCGAAGCAGGTAAAACCACCAATGAAACGATCGCCTTAATAAAGAAAGTCGTGACCAGTTGGCAAGGCTTAATTGCCCTGTTCTTAATGACTTTATTGATCGTCCTCACCCTAGATCCCGCAACCCGCACCGCGATCTTCACCGCAACTCAAAACCTGCTAGAACAAACTGGCTTAGCAAGCCTATTCGATCGCCTGATTCCCACTGAAGCCAAAAACAACTTCACCGAACTTAGCCACATAATTCGTGACTGGTTCGCCAATTTCCCTCAATGGATTGAATCAATCCGCACCCAAATTCCATCAGGCGTGCAAGTAATCACAGCGATCGCCGCAGCCGTCACCACTCTCATCCCGATCCTTAAAACCCTCAACACTTACCTCAACTCCGTCCAAAAAGAACAAGCAAAAATTCAAAGCGATCGCGAGTTCTTGCTAAAACAAAAGCAAAGCGATTCGGAAAACCTAGTCAAAGAAGTTGCCCAACTCAAACTCCAAGTCGCAGAACAAAAACAGCGTGTAGGACTCACCGCCAACTATGCCTCGCTTATGGACTTCGTAAGCGATCGCCTCCAAGTTGACGACTATGGCAAACGTCTAGGGCTAATGCAACAGGTCAAGCAAGATCTCGCCGCCCTCTCCGATCGCCTTACCGATTGGCAACATAACCGCGAAGAATTAAAAAAGTTCTTCCCAAGAGGTCCCGCTAGAGTCGTTCTCTACATCGATGACCTCGATCGTTGCCCACCCGATCGCGTTGTCGAAGTCCTAGAATCAGTCCAACTCCTGCTCAATACAAAACTATTTATTGTCGTGTTAGGCATTGACGATCGCTATATCGCCCGCGCCTTAGAACAAGTCTACGAAGGCGTTCTCAAGCGTGGCGGCAAACCCTCTGGACTTGACTACCTCGAAAAAATCATCCAGATTCCCTACCGAATGCGCCCCATTTCATCCTCAAGTATTGACGGTTATCTTCGCGCCCAAACCAAAATAGCCAAGCCTCAAGCCCCATCAACACCTATTGAAAAAGACGACATCCTCACAGAAAAAGAAATACATGAGGAAACACAAGAAGCGATCGCACCTTTATCCGATCTAAATGTTCAATCCCCTGAAGTTCTTGAACCCGAACCATCCGTGATCGATACCCCAGAACCACTAGAAAATCCACAAACCATACAAGCCAAAACTTCCACCGATGAAACTACATACCTCGAAACCATCGCCCAAACCATCGAATTTGAAGAATCAGAATTTCAACTATTAGTCAACTGCTGCAAGCACGTAGATATCACACCTCGCACCGCCAAGCGTCTAATCAACATCTATAAGATCTTGCAAATTATCTGGTCAACGCGCAGTCAAAAAGGTTCAAAACCACCCACAGATCAAGACAAGCGCATCGCCATGTCATTTCTCGCGCTTTCAGGGCGCTACCCCACCTATATGCGAAACCTCTTTGAAGAAATTGATGTACTCTTTGAAGAAACGATTTCAGACGACTCTCCCCTTGAAATTTACCTAAAAGAATTACTCGAACCCATCAAGCCCCTAAAAGCTATAGAAAGCGATCGCTACGCCCACAGAGAATGGCGCAAATTTACCAGTGATATCAAACGAATGCTCGAACCTGATCAAGCTCAACCCACCAAACTCAAAATTGATCGCCAAATTTTTGACTTGATGCTCTCTTTTTGCTTTGTCGGCGACATCGGCTACGATCCCGATGATTTCGAGTCAAAGGTCTAGCCTTAACTAGCGATCACCCTGTGATGTGATTATTTGAATGGCGATCGTCTTATAGTGATTTGGATAGGCGATCGCCCAAATCATTCAAGACAGTTATGCTACTCTAGCAATTAAGTTACTGGTGTTGCATAACTATGAAACTACAAGTTCAAGGCATTAAATCAGGGCAAACGATTCAACTGCTAGATATAGTTAATATTCCTGACGGAGCAGTGTTTCTGGAAATTGAAGCCGACAAACCCAAAGATAAAAGCGCAAGACTAGCAAGACTAAATCGTATATTCGGCTCATGGCGCAACCAACTAGATATCGATCTAATATTTACCGATATTGACACACAACGTCATCGGGACTATGGCAGAAATATCGACTCCTTCGACTTCTAACTATCCATGTATTTGCTTGACACCAATATCTGCATTGCACTGCTCAAAGGCAATCCTCAAGTTATCTCGTCCTTTAATGTTTGTGCTGATGAATGCTATATTTCCACAATTAATGTTGCCGAACTTTATAAGGGAGTTTACTGCTCACAGCGAGTAGAACAGAACCTTGCATCACTTGAGCTTTTTCTCAAAGATATGCCAATTATCAGTTTTGATCTATCGGCAGCTAAAGAATTTGGCAAAATCCAATCAGAACTTAGACAAATCGGTAAACCCACAGGTGAACTAGATGCCATGATTGCTGCCGTAGCGAGATCGCGTCATGATCGCATAGTTACGAATAACACAAAGGATTTTATCAATATTTCTGGTTTAGGGTTAGAAAATGGGATCGTTTAGAGATCGCCTTGGGGATTATTTGAATGGCGATCTCTATGCAAATCAAGGCTTTGCGCCTCCCCTAGATGGGTAGCGATCGCAATAAATAGACAATAAAAGTGCAAACATCAGCCAAAAGGCTTACGAAAAAAACTAATATTGCTCGACAAACTAGTAGACATTTTAGAAAGAGGGATGTATAGTATAGAGGTGTGAGGAGCGAACAAAAGAAAAAGCCTAGGAACGAAACAGGGAAAGTAACCTAGGCTTTTTCTTTTGGTTACCGTTAATAAAAAAGAGAGAGTAGCTAATAGCTGCTCTCTCTTTTTTTCATAAATTAAATACACCACATCAGAATAAAAAAAGCCTCGCTTAGCGAGGCTTTTTTTATTCTGATGTGGAAATAGGGTCAAGTCTTACAAGAACAAATGGTGGCACAACAAGGCTAATAAACTCTTTTTCTTTGTTTGCATTCCAATCGCTAAGCTCCTCAGCCACAGGATGACGTATCCAGCCATCCTCGATCCATGATTGGACTAACTGCGTATTATCCTCAGTCAGCGCAACGCCCACATCAACAATATCCAGTTTTGCCCCAACTAAAATTACTCGCGCCCTTGCAGCGTGGGGAGACAGCCAGTCCCATATCGCTACATCTACCATTTTGGTTAAATCTTCTTTTAAATTACTCACTAAAATTCCTCGTCATCATCAACTACGCTATCAGCACCAATAATTTCTAGATACTTGGCTTTGATCGCTTTCACATCTTGCCATGTTAGCCACTTCGGACTGCCCTGTTCGCGACTTTGATTTCGCAATAAATAAGAGGGATGGAATATTGGCATCACTAAACGTCCTTCCCACTCGTACCATTTGCCACGCACTTTAGTAATGCCTAACTTTTCTCCCAATATTGACTTAAGTGATGTCGCGCCTGTTAACAAGATAATTTTAGGATTAACGAGACGAATTTGCTCTAGCAAATAGGGTTTGCAGGTGGTAGTTTCTATTTCGGTGGGGACACGATTATTTGGGGGGCGACATTTGACGGTATTGCAAACATAGATATCTTTATTGGTGTCAAATCCCACTGATTCCAAGATTTTGTCTAAAAGCTGTCCAGATTTTCCAACAAAGGGCAATCCTGATAGGTCTTCTTGTTCACCAGGCGCTTCGCCGATGATGAGGATTTTGGCACTGCGATCGCCTCTTTCGACGACAACATTAGTCCGTGTTGGGGCAAGCGGGCACTTCTGACAATTGCAAGCGGCTTCTCGCAATGTGTCTAGGCTAGTAAATTGCTCATGCGCTGGCAATGGGGCAGCAGGTACAGGGCTAGTATTTTTAGCGGTCCGCGCAGTTTTTTTTGCAGGTGAGGCATCAGCAGATCCCTCCGCATGGGGAAGCTCTACCAAAGGAACTTCCGATGGAGTCAGATCAAACAGGCTCATTTGTTCTTTGTCAGTCATAGACAGGTTATGCGCCCCAAATCAGTACTTATTGCTAACATCTTACCTGTGTCAGCAAGTTATTTGAAAACACGTTTCAGTAATTTGTATTTT
This sequence comes from Pseudanabaena sp., assembly GCA_044354985.1. GTDB lineage: Bacteria > Cyanobacteriota > Cyanobacteriia > Pseudanabaenales > Pseudanabaenaceae > Pseudanabaena. Next base: position 4,266 of record JBIKYZ010000020.1, read on the forward strand.
AATTTCTTGACACAACACTACTTCTTTGGGAAAAGACAAACTCCACGATGCAAATTTATACCAATTAACAAAAGTGTGTGAGTTAAAAGCCAAAACCTGTAAGGGTTTTAAAAACATAAAATGGCTACGCCATTTTATGTTTTGGTGTTAGATAGCGTGCGGCAAAGTCATAAGACCGATCGCATTGACAACATTAATCCTTGGCAATCGATTCTTAAACCCGCAGAGAATTTCCCATGAAATCGTGCTTAATAAATTTGCCCAGTCGTCAGCAGTGTTTTCAGATTCGCCACCCAAAAATGTCACTACATCGCCAACATTTACATTGGGAACATGAGTCACATCGATCGCACATTGATCCATCGTGATTGTGCCAATCTGAGCAACTTTTTGACCGTTTACTGCCACACGAATCCGATTAGACAAACCGCGAGGAATGCCGTCTGCATATCCGATCGCTACAGTTGCCATTTTCATATCTTGTGCGGCGATGAATGAGCGACCGTAACTAACGCTTGTCCCTGCCTTAATTTCTTTGACTTGAGTAATCCGCGCCTTGACCGTGAGCGCAGGACGTAGATCAACAATATTTTTGAGATGGGGCGCGGGATAAAGTCCGTATAGTCCTAAGCCAGTTCGTACAATGTCGTAATGGATTTGGCGATCGCATAGCATCGCGGCTGTGTTGCAAATGTGAATACGAGGCGGATAGATCCCTTCAGCTTTGAGATCTGAAATTACTTGCTCAAATCTTTGGGTTTGTAATTGCATGAACGTGCGATCGCTGTCATCGGCAGTGGCAAAATGCGAATAAACGCTCATGATTTCTAAATTAGGTAAATGCTGCACCAGTTGAGCAAAGGCGATCGCCTCCTGCCAATTTACCCCTAGTCGTGACATGCCCGTATCAATTTTGAGGTGGACAGGAACCTGCTCGCCAGTTTGCGAGAGCACTTCGTGATAGATCAGTGCTTGTTTAGGATTACAAATCGTCGGTTGCAATCGATACTCTGCGATCGCCTTAATCTCATCAACGCCATTAGTCGCACCTAAAATCACAATTGGTGCTGTAATTCCTGCTCGACGCAACTGAATACCTTCAGGAATTGTGGCAACGCCTAACCAAGTCGCTCCTGCCTCGATTGCAGTTTGACTAACATCAATCGCCCCATGTCCATAGGCATCAGCCTTTACAATCGCCATTAACTCGGTCGGCGAAGTCAGCAAGGATTTTAATTGATGCACATTATGCTTAATTGCTGAGAGTTCGATTTCCACCCAGGCCCGATGGTTTTGCTTGAGCATTACAGCGCACTCCTCATACGTTAATCTGGTTTGCAGCACCTACGATAATGCAAACCTCTAAATTATTTCTAGCTTACAAAACGTTATATTAATTTGATTCGGCAAAAACACGCTTGTCTTTCTAGCAAGATCTGTAACAAACTCAAATCAGCTTTTGATAGCCCCCATAATTCTCAGAATAGAAACCAAATCTAAGTTTATCGAGTCTTGTTTAAGACCAGCATCGCCAAAACTAGATTTACAATGAGAATTGCGATCAGTATTTTTACTTAGTCTAATTATCTATACTTATGCGACTTATGCAACTACCAAGTTTTATGCCTCAAGATTGGCGGAAACATAAATTTAGTCACAATCTTAGACATATCTTTAGGCAAATGTTGCGATCGCGCAAACGTTTTTTGTCATTTCTTTTTGTCGTAACTTTTGCAACCACACTACTTTTGCATAGCCTGCTCCCTGCACTGCTAGGCAATGATCAAGCGATCGCTCAAATAAACCCACAAACAAAACCACAAATAAAACTACTAGTCCCTCAGCTAAAGCAACCAGTTATCCCACCCCGTTCACCAATCAACCAACCCATAGACAAGCGTCAAGAGATTCGCGGTGTATGGTTGACGAGTAATGACTTTGCAATGTTTAGCGATCGCAAACAGTTGGGTGAGGCTCTGCAACAACTCAAGCAACTCAATTTCAACACTATCTATCCCGTTGTCTGGAACTCAGGCTATGCCATGTATCCCAGTACTGTCGCTCAAGAAGCAGGAGCGCAGCCTTTTGTTTATCGTGGGTCTGAAGGACATGATATTGTTGCCGACATCATCGCGCAGGGACATAAAAATAATTTATTAGTGATGCCTTGGTTTGAGTTTGGATTTATGGCTCCAGAAATGTCTGAGCTAGCGATCGCTCATCCCGATTGGCTTACCCAACAACGCAATGGCGATAAAACTTCGATCACGGCTGCTGGTGAAGTCGCATGGCTAAATCCTTTTCATCCCGAAGTGCAAAAATTCTTGACAGAATTAATATTGGAAGCAGTGTCCAATTACGATTTGGATGGCATTCAATTTGACGATCACACTAGTCTCCCTAAGACCTTTGGCTACGATCGCTACACCCTCAATCTTTATCGCCAAGAGACAAAAAAAGAGGCTCCCGCTGATGTCAATGATCCTAATTGGGTAAGATGGCGTGCTAATAAAATTACGGCTTTTATGGCAAGACTTAGTAAAGCTGTAAAGCAAAGAAAACCCAATGTGATTTTCTCAGTATCTCCTAACTATTACGATTTTGCCTATAAGCAGCAGTTGCAAGACTGGCTAGGTTGGGTACGTCAAGGCTTTGTCGATGAATTACTGGTACAGGTATATCGCAATGACTTAGATGATTATCTTTCTCAAATTAGCCGTCCTGAGATTGCAGAAGTACAAAATAAGATTTCCACAGCGATCGCAATTCTCTCTGGACTTCGCAATAGTAATGTGCCAATGTCAAGGGTTTATTCCCAAGCTATAAATGCCCAAAGTAGAGGCTTAGGTGTTTCATTCTTTTATTACAAGAGCTTGTGGGGCTATGGGCCAGAAACAGTTGCTGAACGACAAAAAGAATTTCAATATCTATTCCGAAGTCCTGCACCAAGGTTTGCGAACAGAAATTGATGATGATTTTTCAAATTTTACGCAACCGTCAGTACTTTTTCATATTCTTGATAGTTCTGTAGAGCATCCCACAGATCTACCTTTTGCTGAAGATTGAGCCATGATTCAGGTCCATTACCCAAAGCTTTCCCAATTCTGATTGCCATATCGACAGTCACTGGTCTATGCCCCTGAATGATCTGATTAACTGAGCGTCGTGAGACTCCAAGCATCTTGGCAAATTGAGTCTGCGATATTTCTGCATCTTCTAATATATCCAAAAGTATCTCTCCAGGATGAGAGGGTCTAACTTTTCGATTTTTTAAACTTTCTAATAATTCATCCATAAAATTATTTCTTTTTTGCAACGTGAATATGCTAATTGTGAACTCAGAGATGTGATTGATGTAATCACATCTCTGAGTTTATTTTCTGTGATAGTCTTCGTGGTTTACGTCATAAGCATGACCATTTTCAAATCTAAATGTAATTCGCCAATTTCCAGTTGTTTTAATCGACCAAATACCTTTCCTATTTCCTTGCAGTTCATGTAAATCATATCCAGATATCTTGAGGTTTTCTATTTTTGAAGCAGAATCTATATGTTCCAGCCTTTTCTGCAATTTTTTTGTTCTTTTGTCGTTGCTTCTTTTTCACCTTTGAATAACGCTTCAAGTAACTTATCTTTAAACTTTTTAATCATGTTGTTTATTCTGTCTGTGAGTGTCGCTGTCTAAAATTTTGATATTCATATAAGCCTTTAATTTGATTAAATGGTGGATTAAAATTCCGTCACAGCCATTACTGTAACCTATAATGTTACACATGTCAAACTCAAAAATAAAACAAGGTGAGACAATCTCACCTTGTTTATAGGAAATATTAACTTTTCTTACAGCTTAATTAAGCTTCAGCAATAACTTCTTCTACTGCTTCGGGTTTAGCCGCAACTTCTTCAGGGATTTCTGCTTCTTCCATAGCATCAGGAACTTCATACTCTTCTTCAACTGCTGCTACAGGAATTTCCATTACCGCAGGAGCCGCGTTGAGTTGTTCGCGATACTTGGCAGCCATCTCTTCTGCCTTAGCATAAACCAGTTGAGGATCTTTGACCATATCACCTGGTTCGGCTTCAAGTTGTTTAGTAGAGAGCGAAATGCGTCCACGTTCTGCATCAAGATCAATAATCATGACCTTCACTTCGTCATTGACATTGAAGACATTGTGAGGAGTTTCGATATGCTCGTGGGAGATTTCGGAAATGTGGAGCAAACCACTGACACCACCGATGTCGATAAATGTACCGTAAGGCTTGATACCACGTACTACGCCGATGACGACTTCGCCAACTTCGAGCTTGTTCATCTTGCGCTCAACAAGGGCGCGGCGATGGCTGAGGACGAGACGGTTACGGTCTTCATCCACTTCCAAGAACTTGAGTGGCAATTCTTCGCCAACCAATTCTTCCTTAGGCTTGCGGGTGCTGATGTGAGAACCAGGGATAAATCCACGCAGTCCTTCAATTCTGACCAGAGCACCACCACGGTTGGTAGCAAAAATAAGCGATCGCACGGTTGCGTCTTCTGCTTGCAACTGACGCACGCGCTCCCATGCTCTCATGTACTCGATGCGACGAATGGAGAGGGTTAGTTGTCCTTCTTCGTTTTCATCAGCGAGAATGAAAAACTCACGGGTTTCATTGTTTTGTAAAACTTCTTCAGGCTGATCAACACGATTGATCGACATTTCCTGAATCGGGATGTAAGCTGCTGTTTTTGCACCAATGTCAATAAGTGCGCCTCTTGGCTCAATGCTAAATACTGTGCCTGCAACGATGTCGCCAGGACTGAAGTGATAATCGTATTTGTCTAAAAGTTTTGCAAAATCTTCATGAGTGAAGCCGACATTGGTAGCTGTGGCAGTTTTGGCCCGATTGATCATAACTAAATTTTTCCTTGTTCCTGTTTTGAATTTATCTGGTTTCCTCCCAGAAATGTAAGAGCAGTAGCCATTAAAGCTTGTTGCGGTTTACATCCTACGCCTATTGATGTTGTTAATATGTTGTTGATATTTAGTAAAATGTATAGGCATAGGTTTGCAATTATAGCGCACTTAAGCTATATCTCGAAAGTGTTAGCAAATATTTTTTTCGATAACCTTGTAAGCGATCGCCCGATTGCGCCCCTGTTCCTTTGCTGTATATAGAGCTTGGTCAGCATAGGAAATTAAAATTTCGGGACTTTGTGCTGCTGTGGGAATCAAGCTAGAAATGCCCATGCTCAGGGTAACGATATGGCTTATATAGGTTTCATGGGGAATGGCGAGATTAGAGATCGCCCTTTGAATTTCGGTAGCAACTTTTAAGGCTCCTTCCAAATCCGTATTGCAAAGAACTACCACAAATTCCTCGCCGCCATACCTTGCCGTTAAATCGGTTGGATGTTTGAGTACTTGGGCGATCGCCTGTGCGACTTGAAGCTGAGTAACGCTTAGCTAGTCTAGTTTGTAGATCCGCAATAAGTTGAGGGCTAAGATCGCTCCTTTCTTTTTCTGTTCTACGTTCAGTTTCAATAGTCCTATCGATCATCTGTTGACGATCTTCTGAGTTAGGAAAATAAAACAGATTTACTGATTCGTTGTCAGTAAAAGGAAAATTATTAGCTTTGCAGTCTGCCTTGATGCGTAGCTCGGTTTGTTTGACATGCTTTAGCTGCTTAGTATCGCTGTAATATCCTAAGCCACTCAGTACAAATCTTTTACCTTTGTACTCGAAACTCAAGGTAATAGTGCCATTATTGTTAAACGTAGCCATATCACCTTAAGCATCTAATGAGTAGTTATAGAGATACAAGACAAGGTTATTGCGGCTTTTATTGCGACTTTTTTAGGGTTTTATGACACCTATTAAGAAGCAAAACCTAAGCCCTCAACGGGATTTGAACCCGTGACCTTTCCCTTACCAAGGGAATGCTCTACCCCTGAGCCATGAGGGCGTTTTTTAACGCTTTGCAATTATGACACAGTAATGTACATTTTTTGCAAGCCCAAAAAAATTTTATTAGGCTAAAATAATTAACTGTCTGATTAAGTATATGCTTACTTTTTTATGAATACAACAAAGGCTTTATACGAGACTGACTTTAATCTTTGGCTGACAGAAACTGTCAATCTATTACGCAAAGGAGATGTTGAAAAATTGGATTTGGAGAATCTTGCTGAAGAAGTTGAAGATATGGGGAATAATCGCAAAGATGCTTTGGAAAGTAATTTGATTAGGGTTTTGCAGCATCTACTCAAATGGAAATATCAACCTCAAAAGAGAACTAATAGCTGGAAAGCGTCTATTACTGAGCATTCTCTCCGTTTAACTAGAGCTTTCAAAAAGAGTCCTAGTCTTAAGCCTTATTTTGAAGATGTGTTTGCAGAATGCTATCAAGATGCGAGATTGATCGCATCTCAAGAGACAGGGCTAGATATTTTGGTTTTTCCAAAGGTTTGCCCATTTGATCGAGGGGATGTCTTGAATCCTCAATACCTGCCTGAAGATTGACGATTCAATCCATATGCTTTTCGTCACTGCGTAAGTAAGCATCTAATCCCCAGAAAAATTTAATGCCAATTCACAAAAGTGAGGCAACACTTCTGTGAGTTAAAACCCAAACCCAGCAAGGGTTTTAAAAACACAAAATGGCGTAGCCCTTTTGTGTTTTGGTATAAAAGCCCAGATCCCCGACTTTTTGGATGACCGACAAAGTTGATCTGTGATTGCAAAGAAAAAGTCAGGGATATCCATCTCGACGAAATAAAAAACAGCCTTGGAAATATTTCCAAGGCTGTGAAAAAGGGAGTGTAAATAAAGAATGAAACCGCAAAATTTACTGAGTCTTGCGTTGGTTGCTATCGAGAACCTTCTGAGCTTCTGGTCCTGGTTGATAGGTATAACCCCAAGTTGCATCTTGGCTGTCATCCATAATGCGTGGTGTGACGATGATAATTACTTCACTGCGAGTGTTTTGACTGTCGCTACCACGAAATAAAGCACCAATTATAGGCAAATCACCTAAAATCGGAACTTTGGTAATAATTTCTCTATCTGAGTCTTGAATGACTCCTGAAAGAACAAAGGTTTGACCATCACGCAAGCGAATTTTGCCAGAATTGAGGGTTCTCTCTGCCAAGAAGGTGATAACGCCTCCACCTGGGTTTGGAGTACTACCAGCAATTGCGGATACAGATGGAGATAGAGACATATTGACAAAACCGTTGTCGTCAATACGATCTATTTGAATATTTAGAGTCAGACCTGCTTTCTTCGTAATGGGTGTAATTGTAGTTGTACTTGCATTAGTCCCAACACCATCAGTTTTTGATGTAAAACCACCAGGAACTTCTTGTGTTAACGCTATGCTAGCAGTCTCACCTTCTTGAACAGTCAAAGTTGGGTCAGTGAGAACTTTAGCATTACCACTCTGTACTTGAGCTTGTAAGCTGAGTAAAAACTGTAATGGATACTGGAATAGTGATGGTAGAGACTGGGTTATTTGTCCTAATACTCCTACTGCCGTGCTAACTGTTCTGCTTGCAGGAGTTGTTACAACACCAGTAACAGGATCACGAACGGCAGGAATATTTGTAATAGTCGTAACTGTAGGTGTAGCAGGAGCAATATTTGTGATCCCTGATTGAAAAGGATTACTGTTAATACCAGGAACAGTAGGGAAAAATGACCCAGTTGTGTTTGGACTAGCTCCTGTTAAGGCTCCATCTATAAATGTTTGAGAACCAGGTATTGTATTAGGAACATTAATATTTCCTGTCAAATCGATAAAACTATTAGCCCCAGAGAATGGATTACTGACTGTTGGAACAGAAGTTAGACTTGTTCTTGCTGACGGTGCAGGGTTGAATTGTCCAAAATTAGCAACTGCAACGCCATCTCTAACCGTGTAGAAAGTGTCTCCGATGCCAAAAGATGATTGGCTGCTAAACGATTGATTCCGCAATAGCTGTACATCAATAATGCGAACATTGACAGCTACCTGACGTTTACGTGTATCTAGCCTTGCTAACTGAGCTTCAGCAAATTCAATCTGCCTTGGAGAACCGATTAAGGTTACAGAATTACTCCTCTCTTCAGAGATTACCTGAACACCCTTAAGTAGAGGAGTAGCACCAGATTGAGACGTAATATCTACAGTTTCTAGTGTTGGTACAGACTCGGTTGTGACATTGACAACAGTTGTTGCGGCACTTCCGATAGTTGCAGTCTGAACACCAGGGATTGGACGCTGACGATTGACTACACGGGCAGCACCTAAACCAATCAGATATGCTGATGCTTCTCCAGCAGTGATCTGATTAAGACGATAGCTCTTAGTGACTAGATTTTTAAGAGTTACAGGAAGTTTAGTTGCGACAAAGATGGTGTTACCAATCCGATTAGCTTCTAATCCAGTGATTCGCAAAACATTATTAAAAACGTCTTGAGCAGTTTCATTCTCAATGGACAGACTAACTGGTTTGCTAATACTAGTTGATCCAGTTGTTGTTCCTGTTGTAGGCGTTGCGGCTGTACCCGATGAATCAGCAGAGTCTGCGGAAACAACACTCAAACCTGCGACACGACCAATCAAGGTCAGAACCTCTATCGCTGGAGCATTGCGAAGCGTAATACGTGGTACTCGCTCAGCCGTACCCAGATCGACAATATCAGCACGTAGCTTTGAAGTTGTAGTCGCAATATCACCTACAGGAGGAGTCTTAATTTGGCGAAAAGGTGGTACGACTCCAGGAACTCGCCCTGGGAGTTGGGGAGTGACAGGATTTGCTACAGGAGGTGACGTTGTATTTACCGCATTACTTTGCGCTACGCGAGTCTTCCCATCAGGTGAAGTCACTGTAAGCTGAGGTTTAAACAGGGACTGTCCCACAGAGGAAGAGTTAGCAGTAGTATTTTGAGCAATCAAAACTTTATTAGATTCAGTAGCATTTTGACTACTAATCACTCCAGCTTCAGGAGCATTCGCCGATGAGATAGAATTAGCTTGAGTTGCTGAGGGTTGCATCTCTAGGCTAAATACAAGGCTATTAGCAGTATCTTGACGCTTGATCAAATCCTTCAGCAGTTCTGGGTTATTAGTCGTAACCCGAATTTGCACCTTATTCGCCGCATACTGCGTTGCCTCGATCGCCGTAATTCCTGGTGCAGGATTCGCCTTCGCATAGCTAGCATTACCATTGCCTAATTGCAACTGTGCGCCATTTAATACCGCTACCCATGCCTTGCCTTGCTTGGTATAGGAGACTTGGGGGCGATCGCTACTGGCAAAGTTTAAAGTGAGGTTGAGGCGATCGCCTGCCACATCTGTATTGATGTCAGTAATCCGACTCGCCACCGCCACTACATCAGCTTGATTTGCAGAAATAGGGCTTTGGGTAGCATTTTGAGCGTGACTAGGCGCGATCGCTAAAACCTGTGGGCAACTAACAGCAATTAGAAACCAGCAAGCCAGAGACTTACCATTCCAATTCCCATTCAACTTATCATTCAATTTAGCATTCATAATTACACTCCTCTAGTTCCTCACGGAACTCAATACACTTAATCTTTAGTAGTAAATCTGTAGAAACTGGAACATGTCCTAACCAAAAGAACGACATAACCAAGACAGAATTGACGCGATTATGGTGCGGGATTATACCACACTTTGTCAATTTTAAATCAAAAAAAATAATAAGACACCTACTCAACCCAAATTATTTGCCACTGCAAGATTTCTATGTCTTTCACAGCAGAATGTCACTACTGGGGGCGAAATTTTATTTTTTTGGTGGAGCTGCAGCAGCGGCAGCAGCCTTCTTTAGCTCCTCTTCGGTTTTAGGGACAAAAGCTTGCAAAGTAAAATCTGCCCCAATTAAAGGTGGCAAGATATCCAAAATTTCTTTCTCTTTACCAGCGGCGATCGGGCGAGAAAACTTAAAAGTAGCAGTTGGTAGAGCCTTTTTCGTTAGTTTTAAATCTTTGACTACTAGTAGAGGCTTTAAGCGCTCAATTTTTTGGATTGTATTCAATACATCCTCAAACTTTCCATCAAAGCCAATCGTGAAGGAATAAGTATCATACTGTGTCCCTACAACTGGAGCAGAAGGCTGGAAATTCCGTAAAGTTCCTGCTAGTTCATAGGAGAAATCTGGCGGCAAAGCAATCACAATAGTCTTAGGAATCTGCTCTTGAATATCGCGGATTAACGTATCAATATTATCTACATTGGGTAAAAGTGAGAGAACAAATTTATTCTGTTGATTTGCTTCCTCAATCTTTTGAGCAATATTGCCTTTGCCTGCTACTTGACCTTTGAGAGTTGTAACATTTGTCGTTTTAGCATCAATATTTTTTTGTCCAGCCTGAACTGAATCCCAGATTGGCATGACATAGGTTGCAGCTACATAACCAGCTAAAACAACCCCACCAACTCCGAGCAATATTCCTAAAACCTTTGATGTTAAGGTGAGTCCAAATAGAGTTACACCACCTGCACCATCTTCAATTCCTGAAGCAGCTCCAACGTTTGTCATTTTATTTGATAACTCCCTGTTGCTTTAATAGATTGACTCTCGTAACTAGCCCGTCGGCTCCTGTCTTTTGGAGTGCTGGCAATATATCGGCAGGGCTTTTTGTAGTAACAGCCGTGCGAATTTGAAAGTTGACCAATGTAAAGTTTTTATCAGTAGTGGCTGGTTGCAAAGCTGACGAGACTAAGACAGTCTCTTTTGCTTCTAGTAGTGGTGATGCTTTGAGCAACAAGAGAAAGTCATTCAACTCATTGTAGCTAGTTGCCTTTCCTGTGAGAGATATGGTCGAACCAGCAGGAGTTTGAGCAGTTGCCGCAGCCGAGGCTTGGGTGATTGCTTCCACTTGAACAGTAATAGGAGTTCGTTTTCTAATATCGTCAGCGATCGCACTGACAGGTATGTTGCCTACAAATAGATTGACAAGTTCTCCAGTTCTCGCTTGAATCGCTTGAAGTTGAGTTTCTTGACTTTTCAATGCTGCAAGCTGGCTACTTAGTTTTGACTCCTCAGCATTTAAAGCAGTAAGCTTTAGTTGAATACCCTCATTTTGTGAGTTTAGAACTAAAAAAGCACCGCCAACTATGGCGAGAGCAACTACAGCAGCTGCACCTCCATAAACTAAAAACTGCGAATCAGCTATCGGTTGACGTTCCAATGCTTGAGATTCGTCAGCTGCGCGATCGCTTAAAAAGTTAATATCAAGTGTATACATAATGCCCTTTTAAACCTCCCTCAAACCTAGACCTAGAGCAACAGACATCGCCATACGTTCCTCGATAGGAATGTCACCATCGACAGTTACACCAACCGCAGTGAGTGGATCAACTGCCACAGCAGCAATACCAAGACGTTGACTGAAGAACTCATTTAATTGACCGATACAAGCGCCAGGTCCTGCAATCAATAACTGCACAACATCCGAACCAGGAGATTGACTAGTGTAGAAGTCAATTGAACGTCTTAGTTCATCTGAAAGATCGCCAACAACCCTCATAATTGCCGCATCCTCTGGCGTTCCACCACCACCAGCAAGACTTGCTGTATCCATAGATTGAACAGGAACAACAGTTGAACTCAACATCTCCATATCCGTTGTCCTGCGTGGAGGTAGGTTAATGGCTCGCAATTGAGCATTCTGAATCTGAGCAGTACCAATAGGGAAAGTTCGAGAAAATTGCGGCACTCCATCAACCGTTACCGTAATTTCGGTAGCTTCGTACTCGATATCGACGATCGCTACGGCTTCCGCTAAAGTGCTAAATCTTGATAACTCATTGTGCATAGCACGAATGAGAGCAAAGCTACTAACCTCAACAACATCAACCTGTAGCTGCGCTATTTTTAGAGCCTGCATATAACTATCTGTGACTTCTTTAGGTGTTGCCACCATTAGAATTTCTATACGTTCAATGCCGTCATCATCAAGAGCTGTGCCCAACTTTTGATAATCAACATCAGCATCTTCACGAGGAAAAGGTAAGTACAGACTTGCCTCTTGATTAAGAACCATCTCGCGTAGTTCTAAGTCAGGAATTTGCGCTGGAAGGCGAATGAGCCGACTCACAGTCTCCCGACCTGGTAGAGCTGTAGCAACTTTCTTAACTTTTATTTTTTTGTCTGCTAGCAAACTGCGAATAATTTCTCCCAGCGCTACAGGGTCGAGAATACGTCCTTCTTCAACAGTACCTTCAGGAAGCTCGACGCTACCATACGTCACTAGCTTGTAAGAAGATTGCCCCTTGCGGCGCAATTGAACTAGGTTAACTTTCTCGGAAGTGATTTCAATTCCGATACCTTTCTTAGCCTTTCCGCCAAATTTTAAGCCGAACATAAGCGTGTCTTTATGAGTTTTGTAGCTTGTGTAGCACTGGGCATACTAAACAATGGAGGGATTATAGACTGTAAGTGACCATTGTCAATAGGAATGTCGTAGATGTCTGATTTTGCCTTGTTTCTTATAGACGATTTTGGTCGTTTTAGCAAACAAAATAAAAAATAGTTGAATTTTGGTGTGATCGTTACAAAAAACAAAAACGAGAAGCAAAGCTTCTCGTTTTTGTTTTTGGCTTACAAAAAATAACGCAATGGAGGGGTAATTCATGAATTACCCCTCCATTGCGTTATTTTTCTTTACTTGTTACCGCGTAATTGCATCTGCTTACCTTGGATTAAGCTTCTAAGACGCGGATTTTGCTTCTGCTCCAGCGTAATTTGATTAAACTCTTTCGTGGTAAATCCATTGCGGCAAATTTCTTCTGCGCTATAGGTTCGTAACTGGTTGCAGAGCGATCGCAAAAATTCTGGCGGATTAGTGAGATCGCAGACTTTAGTTTGTTGCGATTCTGCGAGAGTAGCAACATTATTCCAATCAGGGTTACTTTTAGCCTCTCTAAAAATCTCTAGACGTTTGTTTTCGATCGCATTAGCAGCTGCTGCATAACGAGTAAGATTGTCTTCACCAAGAGATACTTTGTTGAGAAAATTTTGTAAATTGGATGGTTTGACGCAGGTTTCAGCTGACGCAGATAAGCGACTACCACTAATCATCGGTTCAACAATTGCCCCTATAACCACATATAGACCAAGTAAGCTAATTGCGCTTAATCCCTGACCTAAGTATTTTTTGAAATTATTCTTAACATCTCGTTGAGCTGATGTTAAACCTAGATTTTGGGTTTGCCCGTTTGCAAATTGCTTGCTTACAAATTGCTTAAAATAAACTGAATGTCTCTGATGCCAACTATTCATAATCAATTGCTATTAATCGCCAAAAACTCTAAGGACGTAATCTGTATCTGTTAAGTAATGGGGAAAAACTAAAAACTCACAATCTGTGTAGCCCTTATAACAGGCTGCACAGGCTTTAAATATGAGTTTTAATATAAGCCTGAGATACTTATTCTAAAACTATTGACTCAAACGGGCTGATTTTGTTGCCTTAAATATGACTGAATGAAAGGATCAAGGTCTCCATCCATCACATTTTGGATATTCGTCGTCTCTTCACCTGTACGCAAATCCTTGACTAATTGGTAAGGATGAAACACATAGTTGCGAATTTGGTTACCCCAAGCTGCTTCCACCATATCGCCACGAATATCGGCTATTTTCTGAGCGCGTTGTTCTTGGGCGATAATTAATAGCTTTGCTTTCAGCAATCGCATGGCATTTTCTTTATTTTGTAATTGCGATCGCTCTTGCGTACAGCGTACTGAAATTCCTGTAGGTAAATGAGTAATTCGCACGGCAGTTTCTACTTTGTTTACGTTTTGACCGCCCTTGCCACCTGCTCTAGTTGTTGTAATTTCTAATTCTTTCGGATCAATTTCGAGATCGACATCCTCTTCGAGTAATGGCATGACTTCTACACCAGCAAAACTAGTTTGACGCTTATCATTGGCATTAAACGGGGAAATTCGGACAAGACGATGTGTGCCTTTTTCAGGAGCAAGGTAGCCATAAGCGTAACGCCCATGTACGAGCAAAGTTACTGATTTGATACCAGCCTCTTCACCTTCGGAAATTTCAGAAATCTCCACTTTGTAGCCTTGTGATTCACAAAAACGGGTATACATCCGTAACAGCATCTCTGTCCAGTCTTGGGAGTCAGTGCCACCAGCACCAGCATTGATTGTTAAAACTGCATCATATTTGTCATAGGTTCCTGACAGTAATTGCTCAAGATCCCAACGATCCATCTCTTGCCGTATTTGAGTCAAGCTTTGTTTGGCTTCGTTTGCTAAAGCAGGATCGTCCTCAAGGGCGAGTAACTCAGCGATCGCTTCCAGATTTTCGATCGTTTTCTGCCAGCGGTCAAACTTTTCGAGGTAAGATTTCAGCGCATCTAGTTCGCGCATTGTTTTTTGGGCTTGGTCGCTATTCTCCCAAAATTCGGGTTGGGCGGCTGTTTGTTCTAGGTCACTAATTTTTGCTGCGATCGCAGGTACGTCAAAGATATTCCTGAGCATTGCTCAGGTGCTGAGATAAAATCTGGGTCTGGCGTGCGATCTCCGTAACGTCCACTAAAGCATTTCTCCGAAATATATTGAGTTTCAATTGAATATTGTATAAGTACCTCGGCATAATTAAAAAAACAAAGCCACGATCTGTGCTGCCCGCGCAGCAGGCAGTGCAGATCGTGGGAATTAATTGTAGCTATTTAGAAAGCCGATCCAAGGTAAGCCTTCTACCCTCATCCCAAAGGTGCTTGCTTTCACCGTTAGCTCCAGATTAAGTTAAATGAATAAAATAAGAGTAATTGTAAAAATATGACAAGTACAACTCAAGAAGAGTCTGAAATTAGCATTAATTTTTCTCCTGAACACACGTTGGTAGTAACTGACAACAGTGGAACTCGTAAGATGCAGCTAGTTGAGAATCAATATACAATCGGTCGCGAAACCGATAACACCGTTCACCTCAACTCTGATTTTGTCTCGCGGTATCACGCGACTCTGAGGAAAGTTCGTCATCGCGATCGCCTTGATACTTATCGGATTATCGATGGTAGCGACTCAGGTAAACTCAGTAAAAATGGGATTATTTTAAATGCGATCCAAAAAGTTTCTTCCCATGATCTGCAAGATGGTGATATTGTCACATTCGCGCCTGAAGTGCATATTCTGTATCTTGCGCCGAAGTTAATTTGAAAATCAGCTTTTTGAAAATCAGCTTGAAGATTTAAGTTTGAGTATGGGTTCTAAATATACAAAGAATAAACAAGCTACTGAGATTCGCTAACTCTTGATAAAAACTCTATTATTCAACCCATTTGTAGAGTAAAGTAGAGCGAGATTAAACTAAATGTCTACCAGTAGCATATACTTTTCGCTGGTAAGCCACATCTACTTCTTTTTTTGGTGAGCTAATGAGCGAAACACACGTTAGTCACACACTATTAATCAATGATGCGAGAGGTAGTAGAAAACTCGCACTTGATGGCTTAAAGTATACGATTGGGCGGGATGTGAATAATAATATTCAACTTTATTCGCGATTTGTCTCTCGACAACATGCGGTATTGCTACGTGTGCCTGGGGAGGGTGGGCGTTATTTGTACAGAATTATTGATGGAGATCTATCTGGTAAGCCGAGTGTCAATGGGGTAATAATTAATCATCATATGAAGATTGCCTCTTCTCATGATCTATGTAATGGTGATGTGATTACGCTTGCTCCAAATGTGGAATTAACTTATCTCAGCAGTCAACCTTGAAAAATCCACCAAATGTCTTTTGTGGATTTTTCAAGGTTGACTGCTGTAGTTTATGCCTGAACAAAAATCAAATCCAAGATAAAGAAGGTCGGCACGAAGTGCCGACCTTCTTTATCTTGGATTTGATTTTCATGTTTTTACTGGCACTTTTACTGATGATTTCTAGTTCGTGGATTTTTGGGCGAGGTGAAACAATATTGTGAAACGAATTCGCAATTTGACTTGATTGCAGCATATATGGCAATTGTCTTATCCCTTCAAGAAAACATAGACTTGTTGCTAATTTTGGTCAAGTTAGCGATCGCGTTAGGCTCAATAGCCATTACGTTATTACTGCTATTTTGGTTGCGACTTAAGAAAATTGAAAAACGTATATATCAGAAAAGAAGACAGCTAAAGTCGCGATTTAGCCAAAATATCACGCCGAAAAACTCACAAAAAATATTGCCAAAGCCTCACAAATCTCTCGGCTCGACCCAAGTTATCTCTAATCGATCAATGGGTAATTTGACAGCAGTCAATAAGCGATCGCCAAAGACTCAGTTCTATATAACAACTGCATCCCCAAAGCTTTTACCAAAATCAAAGAGACGCTCTGGTCGAGTTCATTTGCACTGGTTATGGGCAATTATGATTGCTAGCATGACAGGCATGGCGATCGCTTTGATGCAGTTAGGTAACAGCTTTATTAGTCCTGTATATATGCCAATTGTTTGGTTGTTAATTGGTGTAACCCTAGTCCTCAGCGCCACATTTATCGAAATCGCATAGCGTTATAAAACCCAAAGATTAAGTACAGCCCGCGTAGCTGGCTGTACTTAATCTTTGGGTTTTATATTTAATTAAGCTTGGCTACTGAAATACGCGACAATTAAGACTCCGTGAGAATTGCGGCAAGATTAAACAGTATTTGGGATGAGCAATATGCGACGTGCGGTTTTATGTGGATATTACGGAATGGGTAATGGTGGTGATGAGGCATTACTTGCCACTTTGCTGCAAATGCTACCCAAAGATATCCAACCGCTTGTTTTGTCTGCTAGTCCCAGAGCTACCGAAAATTTGCATCAGGTCGAAGCTAGCGATCGCTATTCAGTATTTGCATTGATTAGTGAATTAAAGCGATCGGATCTATTTATTTGGGGAGGTGGGAGCTTGATGCAAGATGCTACCAGTGCGAGAAATCCGATTTATTATGGCGGCATTATGGGCTTAGCTCAGGGCTTGGGCTTGCAAACTTACGCTTGGGCGCAGGGTGTGGGACCACTAAAGCGCAAGTTGAGTAAATGGATCGCTAGACGCGCTTTTCAGGGATGTAAATCAGTGTCAGTGCGCGATCGCCAATCAGCCCAATTATTAGCAGACTGGCAAATTGAGAGTGTGGTTGCCCCTGATCCAGTATGGGCTTTGGATGCAACTCCCATTAACATGCATCGTGATTTATCAAAACCTCGTGTTGCGGTGGTTTTGCGATCGCATCCTGCGCTGACAACCTGTCGTCTTGCCACAATTACTGAGGCTTTGCAAAAGTTGCAATTACAAACCAATGCTGAAATTTTATTGATCCCATTTCAGCCATCTCAAGATAAAGTGATCGCTCAAGCAATTTGTGATTCTCTTAATGAAAAGATGCCAAACCGCAGTCAAATCATCATTCAAAAAGATCCACGTCGCCTTAAGGGAATTTTCAATGGTGTAGATTTGACGATCGCAATGCGTTTGCATGGATTAATTATGGCGGCGGCTGAAGGCAGTAATTGTTCCGCAATTAGTTATGATCCGAAAGTTTCTTATCTCATGCAAGATTTAGGGATTTCTGGCTGGGAGTTAGAGGCTTTACCCGACGATGCGCAGCTACTTACTGACGTTTGGGTTGATCACCTCAAACATCGAGATCAATTTTTAAGCGATCGGGTACAGAAACTCAAACAACAAGCTTTAATTCATCAAAAAATATTTGGCTAACGCCAATTTCACCAAAACTGATTTTGGGATTTGCTGCGCCTTCGACGCAGCAAATCCCAAAATCAGTTTCACAATCAGAATTGCTGGTTTTTAAAACCCTTACAGGCAATGATCCTTATAAAACCAAAAAAATAGTATCGGGCGAAGTCCGCTGCTGTTTTTTTGAGCGATTATTTTGTGTAAGTCCCTTAGAGTTATCGCAAAGTGTCACTTAAAATGTATTGGGCAAGTTCGGAGATCGCCCTAGATTTTCAAAAAACTGTGTACATGGAATTGTGATAACTTAGAGTACTGTAAACATTTTAGAAATATTTTCGAGAGATATTTTCGGCAACGAGCAAAAACTCCTCGCTCCTCGAAATGTTGCCCTAGAAATCCAAAACAAGCTTACTTAATATGGCAGACATTACAACCCAACAAATTCAAGAGCTACGTGCGAGAACTGGTGCAGGTATCAAAGACTGTAAAGCAGCGCTCGTTGACTCCAGTGGTGATTTTACCAAGGCAACCGAATACCTAAGACAAAAGGGGCTTGCCTCTGCTGTTAAAAAAGCAACCCGTGAAGCATCTGAAGGAATCGTCCATAGTTATATTCATTTTGGTAGCCGCATTGGTGTGCTCGTCGAAGTTAACTGCGAAACTGATTTCGTGGCGCGTCGCGAAGAACTTAAAGAATTAGCTGATAGTGTAGCTAAGCAAATTGCTGCTTGCCCTAACGTGGAATATGTCAGTGTTGCTGATATTCCTGCTGCTTTTGTAGAAAATGAAAAGCAAATCGAATCTGGTAAAGAGGACTTAGCAAGCAAGCCTGCTGCCATTCGCGAAAAGATCGTACTTGGTCGTATTGAAAAGCGCTTGAAAGAATTGTGCTTAATCGATCAGCCTTACATCAAAGATCAAAGCATCACCGTTGATGAATTGGTGAAACTAACTGCTACTAAGCTGAACGAAAACGTCAAAGTTCGTCGCTTTGTGCGCTTTGTTGTTGGCGAATAATCAAAAATCTATATTTGCAGAGCCGTAGTCGATGCAAATATAAAGAGGTAAGGATAGACGACGCTTTGCGTCGTCTATCCTTACCTCTTTGGCAAGACCACAAAAAACGAAAGAAAAAAATAGTGTGAACTCCCATGCTGGTGCGTATTGATAAAGATATTCAAAATATCCAACAGGCGATCGCTGATGTGATCGGTCGGATCGATGTTATTCATATTGAGTATTCACAAGCGATCGCTCAAGCAGTACAGCAACAAATTTTGCTCACAGTATTTAAGTTCTGTACCCAAAAATGTCCTGATGCATTTTTAGCGCTATCTCTATCAGCACGTCAAAACTTGCAAGAAGCATTGCGGCAGATGATTAAATCGCTGTGTGAGCAGATGCAAAAAACTCTCGAAGAATGCGATCGCGACAGTCGCACCAATCAAGAAAATCTCGATACTCTACTCAGCAAGCTCCTCAATGAAAGCATGGAGACACTGAACCAGCTTTTAGTCGAGCATAAAGTTTTAAAACCTGACGAAAACAAGACTAAAGACGATAAAAATGCGCAGATGAGTATTCGTCTTGCTGAAATTGAGTTTACCGATCGCAAAGTTATGTCTCATCGCGGCGAGATGCGAGTTTTATCAGCAAGGCTAGCGCATTTGCACAATGAACTAGAAAAGAAATATCAACAAAAAACAATCGCTGAAGCAGAATTAGCATGGCGATCGGCATGGGTGGAATAATAATTTTATTGAGAGAGTGGCAAAGCCACCCTCTCAATAAAATTATTGGGTTTTATTAACGATTAGTTACAGCTATGACCAAAAATCGCGTAGTTTACCGTGAGTTCGGCACACCTGAAGAAGACGATTCTGAGCAAAAAGAGATCGATCTGCCACCCCAGCAACAAAATCCGCGCATTCAAGTAACGCGCCGAGGCAAGGGTGGCAAGACGGTAACTGAGATAACAGGTTTTCAGACTACAACCGAGAATTTGGCAAAACTGACTAAGCAGTTAAAAAATCAATGCGGGACGGGTGGTACAAGCAAGGGGCAAGCGATCGAAATTCAAGGCGATTGCAGTCAAAAAATCTTGCAGATTTTGCTTAGCTTAGGTTACAAAGCCAAAATAAGCGGTAAATAAAAAAGAGGTCGCAATGCGACCTCTTTTTTATTTTAGATGCCAACATTCGCGAGCAATTTCCCAATCTTCTTGGGTGTGGATCACTAAAACTCTGGCTACTGACTCAGGTGCAGCAATATCTACATCAAGCAATCTCTGATTGTTCTTATCTAAATCCAGTTTCAGTCCCAAAAACTCAAAGCCTTCACAAGCAGCAGCTCTAACTGTAGGTGCATTTTCGCCAACTCCTGCGGTAAATACTAGAGCATCTAATCCGCCAAGACTAGCTAGCATCGAGCCAATATGCGATCGCAAGCTATGCACATAGACATCAAAGGCTAGTTGCGCTTGCTGATTGCCTTCAGCGATCGCCTTGAGAACTGGGCGAAGATCCGCAGAAATTCCTGAGACACCTAACAAACCTGATTCTCGATTTAATAGGCGATCGAGTTTTTCGACATCCATATCAGGTTGGCGTAATAAATGAATGAGAATTCCAGCATCAATGGAACCAGAGCGGCTACCCATTACCAAACCTTCAAGGGGAGTAAATCCCATCGTCGTATCAATACTCTGTCCATTCCGAATGGCAGCTAATGAACATCCATTTCCTAAATGACAGGTGATTAAGCGTAAATCTTCGACTTTGCGATTGAGAATACTTGCAGCGCGATCGCGACAATATTGATGACTAATACCATGAAAACCATAGCGGCGAATCCCTTGCTCAGTATATTTTGTAGGGATCGCGTAAGTATAGGCGGCAGGAGCTAAATGAGCATGAAAAGCGGTGTCAAACACAGCAACTTGCGGAACTTTCCCAACCACCTTTTCGGCAGCGATAATCCCTTCTAAATTGGCGGGATTATGCACTGGTGCGAAGATGGCTAATTTAGCGATCGCCTCTTTCACCTCGTCATTAATGATTGTACTATGGCGATATTCTGCTCCCCCATGCACTACTCGATGTCCGATGATATCTACTTCTGAAGGACTTTTAAGAACAGGAGCTTCACCACTCCACAGGGTTTCGAGCATATGCGCGATAATTTCAGGACGGGAGGTTGCAGCAATTTCTTCTTCTAAAACCTTCCCATGTTGAGGTTTAACCCTTATTTCCGCAAATCCATCATGGTGTGTCCAATCGATACTCGCTTCCCAAATTGGTTCTGGTGGCATATCGGGTAACACATCTTCTAAATTGTATAAACAACTTTTTTGACTACTCGATCCCGCATTGAGAATTAATATCTTCATTATTTTTGTATCTACTTTAACTACTCTCACACTTACGATAACTTTGTCGCGATAGCCCGCAGATCGGCAATATCTTCCGCATCCTTTGGAGGCACAATTTCTACATCTAGCAATCTAAACCCCCCTTGCATTATTTCTTGCAAAATATCATTGGAATCGCCAATATAACGAGTCGAAATCCCATCATGAATGGTTTGTCGCGATCGCGGATCGAAATTCTCCAGCCAAGATGCATTTTTGGGAATTTCATTACACATTGTGTTAATTGCCAAAATCCCGTTGGGTTTGAGAATTCGCGCAATGTTCTCCAAGAAACGGCGGCGATCGCTACCAATAATGCAATGAAAACAACGCCCATCTAACGCGATATCAAAAGACGCATCATCAATCTCAGCCAAATCCAGTACATTCGCTTCTAGAAATGTAGCCTTAACTTCTGCCTTCGCTGCATTTTCAATTGCCCAAGCGATCGCATTCGGTGCAATATCCACACCTACCACTTCATAGCCTGCTTGTGCGAAGCGAATACTGAGATTGCCAGCCCCACAACCTAGCTCCAAAAGTTTACCCTGCTTGGGAAAAGCAACTTTTTGGATCATCGGTTGCCAGCTATGGAGCCAGTCTTCAGCATATCCACTACTCCAACCCTCATAATTGGGATCGTTACGTCTTTTCTGATAAGCGCGATCATGACCGATATAGTCGGTTTGCATTAAAATCTCCGCCTGATTAACGCATGTTTTTAAGATTGGGAACACTCACCAAATTTTTAAGTGCCAGATAGCGATCGCAAGTCAGCATCCATAAAACTACGATCGCCTAGAACCTTGAGCATTGGACCAAGTGCGCCAAACTGAACTACGCTCAGCGAGGCGGCTGGAACATCAATGCGATCGCGATATCGCCCCATGTCGATTCCCAATAAACCGCACAAAATAACGCGAATTGTTGCCTTGTGCGAAACGACTAATACATTACCCGATGGATACATTTCTTGAATTTCGGCAACTACAAATGAAGCTCGACTGGCAAGCTGTACTGCTGTTTCGCCGCCCGTGGGGGGATTCCACGCAGGTTCCGTTAACCAACGGAGATAATCATCACTATAATTCTCTTTGACAAAATCATTGGTTAGTCCTTCCCATTTGCCATAACGTAATTCTTTCAAGCCATCTCGAAATTGCATTTCCATGCCGATCGCTTTGCATAAAGGTGTAGCTGTGGCGATCGTTCGTTTCATGGGACTGACAAATATGGCATCCCATGCGATCGCTTTATAAGCGTCGCCAAAGGCGATCGCCATTTTTTCACCGTTAGCAGTTAACTCAGGATCAAGATCGCCACAATAGCCGCCAGTACGACTATAGGCAGTTTCTCCATGACGAAGCAGATATAGTTTTAAGCTCATAATTCCTTATTGATTTGCTCCCCTCTCCCAATGGGAGAGGGGCTGGGGGTGAGGGCTTAATGGGGATAACGCCAGTTCACGATTTCAGGCATATCGATGCCATGCTCGTAAGCATATCGACGACAATCAATTTGTTGATTGAGCAAAGCTTCCTTCGCATGAGAGCCGATATTTTTGAGCTTCGGTACACGATCAATGACATCGATCGCCAGACTAAAACGATCAACTTGGTTATTGATCGCCAGTTCCAAAGGCGTATTGATATTACCCTTCTCCTTGTAACCGCGCACATGCAGATTTTTATGATTGGTGCGGCGATAGGCGAGACGGTGAATCAACCAAGGATAACCGTGGAAGTTGAAAATGATTGGCTTATCAGTGGTGAACAGCGAATCAAAATCGCGATCGCTTAAACCGTGAGGATGTTCAGTATCAGGCTGTAACTTGAACAAATCGACAACATTGATAAAACGGATCTTCAACTCTGGGAAATGCTCCCATAACAAGATTGTGGCGGCTAAAGCCTCTTGAGTGAGAATGTCCCCACAACCTACCATCACCACATCAGGTTCCGCACCTTGATCATTGCTTGCCCAGTCCCAAATACCTAAGCCTTTGGTGCAGTGCTTAACCGCATCTTCCATATTCAGGAATTGTAAATGCAATTGCTTATCGCAGACGATCACATTCACATAGTCGGTACTACGCAAACAATGATCGGAAACCGATAGCAGTGTATTCACATCGGGCGGTAAATAGATGCGTGTTACTTCTGCGCTCTTGTTTACCACCACATCCAAGAATCCAGGATCTTGATGGGTAAAGCCATTGTGGTCTTGTCGCCATACTGTTGAGGTAATCAAGAGATTAAGCGAAGCGATCGGCGATCGCCAAGGAATCTCTCTACTGATTTCCAACCATTTACAATGCTGGTTGATCATCGAGTCGATCACATGCACAAAGGATTCATAGGTCGAGAAGAATCCATGTCTTCCTGTCAGTAAATAGCCCTCTAGCCAACCTTCTAAGGTATGCTCGCTGAGGATTTCCATCACGCGACCATCAGTAGCTAGTTCACCACCATCAGCATCTTCAGGTAGGTATTCAGCAATCCAGAACTTCTTACTGACTTCATAAATCGCTTGCAGTTTATTAGATGTGTTTTCATCGGGACCAAAGACACGGAAATTGTCCATGTTTTGACGCATCACATCGCGCAAGAAAACACCTAAAGGCTTGGTATTTTCTGCTTCAATCGTCCCTGCCTTCTCGATTTTTACGCCATAACTGCGAAAATCGGGCATTCTCAAACCACGACGAACTAAACCACCATTAGCGATCGGGTTCGCGCTCATACGGCGATTGCCTGTGGGGGCAAGATCCTTCAATTCAGAAATCAACTTACCTGACGCATCAAACAATTCATCAGGCTTGTAGCTCTGCATCCAATCCGATAACATTTTTAAATGTTCAGTATTGCTATGCATTCCCGACAGTGGCACTTGGTGCGATCGCCAAAAGCCTTCGACTTTATGCCCATCCACTTCCTTTGGACCTGTCCAGCCCTTGGGAGTCCGAAACACGATCATTGGGAACTTTGCCCTTATGGGAACACCTGTACTCCGAGATTCCAGTTGAATGCGTCTAATCTCGTTAATGCAATGCTCAAGGGTAGCGGCGATCGCCTGATGCATTGACTCAGTATCAGAACCTTCCACAAAGTAGGGTTGATAACCGTAGCCAATAAATAGGCTTTCTAGCTCTTCATGGCTGATGCGCGATAGGACAGTGGGGTTATTAATCTTATAGCCATTCAAATGCAGAATTGGCAATACCGCACCATCACGAATCGGATTGATAAACTTGTTGGAATGCCAAGCAGTGGCGAGAGGACCAGTTTCTGATTCGCCATCACCGACCATGACTACCGAAATTAAATCGGGATTGTCAAATACAGTTCCATAGGCATGGGAAACGCTGTAACCGAGTTCTCCGCCCTCATGAATCGATCCTGGAGTTTCAGGAGTGCAGTGGCTACCAATCCCACCAGGAAAGGAAAATTGCTTGAAGAAGAGCTTCATTCCTTCTTCATCTTCGCTGATGTCGTGGTAAATCTCAGAATAGGTTCCTTCTAGATATACAGGACCTAAAATTCCTGGTGCGCCATGTCCAGGTCCTGCCAAAAAGATGGCATTCAAATCGTATTTCTTAATCAGACGATTCAAATGGGTGTAGACAAAACTCATGCCAGGACTAGATCCCCAATGTCCGAGTAGGCGATTTTTGACATGTTCTGGCTTGAGAGGTTCACGCAAAAGTGGATTTTCGCGAAGATATATCATCCCGATCGCGAGATAATTACAAGCCCGCCAGTAGGCATCGGTTTTCCGCAGTTCTTCGGCACTGAGAGGGGTTCCTGCAACAGTGGAGCGTGCAGTACCATAGCAACTAATTGCTGTGGTAGCGGAGTCTGTGTCAGCCATTTTGAGAGGAGTTGATACCATAAAATTACGATTTGTTCCTGTCGCTAATTAGTTTTATAACTTCTGACTTCACAACTCTACATGAGATTGCAAGAATTCTGAGGGATGTGTATATCTCTTTTAGATTAGCTAATTAGGATCGCTTATCCCTATATCTGGTTTAGATTTGCGGTTGGGGATCGCTTATACTTCTATATAAGGTTTCATAAAAAGAGAAGACAGAGCGAAGCTTTGACTTCTCTTTTATTTTTATTTTTATTTTTGAGCAATTTGCACTGAAAGCTCCAAAATCGATTTTTATAATCAGAATTACGGCTCAAATTCAAAATTTATTGTCAAAAAAAGTTAACATTAACTTAATAATTCTAGAAATCTTAACCAAGTTATTTTTCCATAGCTTGTAACAATAAATCACACTAATTCATAAAAATATTAGCGTATTTTCATGAATTAAAGGCAAGTCCAACAAGATTTTTAAAAGATGAAATGGCTTAGCCACTTTATCTTTTGGTATAACCTTAAACTTCGCTAAAAACTAGAATCTTAGTAAATCAAACCCTTTGAACTCAAACGTCATGGCTCGACAACTCAAAAACATTGCACCGCATGGTGGTCAACTGATCAACCGCATGGCTACAGAAGCCCAAAAAGAAGTTTTTTATAGCAAAGCTGACCACTTGCCGATTGTGCAATTGACTGAGCGATCGCTCTCCGATCTTGAGCTAATAGCGATCGGTGGATTTAGCCCACTGACTGGTTTCTTAGGCAAAGCTAACTATGAGTCCGTAGTTTTAAATATGCGTCTCGCCAATGGCTTGCCTTGGTCGATTCCAATCACATTACCTGTCACTTCTGAAGTTGCCGACACCTTAAGCGTTGGTAGCCTTGTCCGTTTAAATGACCCCAATGGCGTATTCATCGGCGTACTAGAACTAAGCGAAAAGTATAAATACGACAAACTCAAAGAAGCCCTCCATGTCTATCGCACCAACGAAGATCGCCACCCAGGGGTCAAGGTCGTCTATGCCCAAGGTGATGTATATCTGGCTGGTGATGTCTGGTTATTAGAGCGTCGTCCCCACCCTCTTTTCCCCACTTACCAGATCGATCCTGTAGATTCTCGCGAATTATTTATCGAAAAAGGTTGGCGCACCATTGTCGGTTTCCAAACTCGTAATCCGATCCATCGCGCCCATGAATATATTCAAAAGTGTGCGCTCGAAATGGTCGATGGTTTATTCTTGCATCCTTTAGTTGGCGCAACTAAAAGTGATGACGTGCCTGCGGATGTGCGGATGCGTTGCTATGAAATCATGCTGGAGCATTACTTCCCATTGGATCGGGTAACTCTAGCAATTAATCCTGCGGCGATGCGCTACGCTGGCCCCCGTGAAGCAATTTTCCATGCCTTGATTCGTAAAAACTATGGTTGTACGCACTTTATCGTCGGGCGAGATCATGCAGGTGTCGGGGACTACTACGGAACCTATGACGCGCAGCATATTTTCTATGAATTTGAAGATGGCGAATTGGGAATTACACCTTTGATGTTTGAACATGCTTTCTATTGCAAACGGGTTCAGGGCATGGCAACTACTAAGACCAGTGCCAGTCTCCCCGAAGAGCGAGTACATCTCTCTGGTACAAAAGTCCGCGAAATGCTCCGTCGTGGCGAATGTCCTCCTCCTGAATTTTCACGTCCTGAAGTGGCGGCGGAACTGGCGAAAGTGATGCACAAAATGGCGATCGAGGAAGCTGCCACAGGCTTTGAAATCTAATAAAAAAGAGGCGCTTTGCGCCTCTTTTTTATTAGATTTCAAGCATAATCTGACTTAATGGAGATATTAGGAGAAAATGGACGATTTCATAAAGAATTTGAAGAAAGTATCGAACTATATTGAAGCTCAAGAAGATAATGTAGATCAATTGGTAAATGAAATCGCCGATTATTAAGTCTCAGCTTCGAGAGTTGAGCGGTGATGATAGGCTAGAGATAGAAAGTAATTTAGCTTTTGTTGAGAATGAGCTTACAAGATTGACACAACATCTTGAAGAGATAAAAAAGCAAGTTCGTAAAGAAATGGAATTACATTTAGGTAAATAGCAGATTAATTCAATTTTTTTGCATTTAGTAAAGTTAGGAATGAGAATTAAATAACATGTGCATATAAAACCCAAAATCGTTTCGGCAGGCTTCGCCCGCCGAAACGATTTTGGGTTTTATTAAATTTTTATTCCTTAGGTAGGGTGGGCAATGCCCACCCTACCTAAGGAGTGAGAAAGCCATGAGGATTCTGTGTAATATTGAGCATAGATATACAAACAGGAAAATTATGAATCCAGAACTAGAACAAGAAGTAAGCAATTTACGTGCTTTAAACTTAACGCCCAAACAAATAGCGCGTAAGTTGGGGCTGAGACCATCTGAGGTTACGGCTATGATTCAGAACCAAGCTAAACAATCTGCTCTAGGTCTGGATAAAAAATCACAACTAGCACCGCTCTTTAAGTGTTTAGCTAATAAAACCATGATCAATGATCTGTTGCCGCCAAAATCTGAGGATAGCAATAATGACGAAGATCTGGACTTAGATAGTGGAACTGGTGGTTTAGGGCTTGTCATAGTGGCTCGATCTGTATCTAATCGCTTTCGATTTTGCTCTTATCTTGTCGATTACTGGTGCTTGGGTGTGAAAGATGTCATCGGTCCGCGACAGATGGATAGATACAAATATGAACAATTTCTGCAACATGCTTACGGTATGTACCCTGAGGGATATGCAGAAATAACGCTACAGCAAGCTCAAGATATCATCTTCGGCTCTATAGAATATGCTGCAACACTCGGTTTGAGACCTCATCCAGACTTTATTCCAGCCAAAGATCATCTTGGCGAGTGGAATCACAAAACTGAGCTTGAGTTCGGTCGTGACGGAAAGCCATTTTTTATGGCTGGCCCCTATGACAACGTGAATAAGATTATGCGTACCCTTACCCAGACCGTAGGCACTAATGACTTTAATTTTATAACTCCACTTGATGGAAATGGATATGGTTCCTCTGATCGTTAAAAACATAAGAAAGGAAGTGCTTTGCTCTTCCTTTCTTATGTTTTTAACGATCGCTGATTGACTGTTCTTTTTGCGATCGCAGTTCTTGAGCCCTAATCCGCTGCCAGACCTTGAAGCAAGCGTAAGCCATCAATAAAGTACTAATCGCCGCATAGGTTCCCCCCGCAGGCATCCCTGAAACCGCCATCGCGATGCTGCCGACCCAGAGGGTGAGGGCATAGATAAATAAAACCGTGAGCCTTTTTGATACACCTGCCTGCACTAAGCGATGGTGCAAATGATTCTTACCAGCGGACATTGGCGACTCACCTCGCCTAATTCGCTGCAAAATTACTGCTGTCGCATCCACAATCGGCACTGCAAGAATCATATAGGGCATAATTAGTGCCACCGTCGCCACTGCCTTGACAAGCCCGATGACACTCACTCCTGCGAGGGTAAACCCCAAGAAATAAGCACCACCATCACCCATAAAGATTTCCGCAGAGCCTTTAGGCTTGAAGTTGTAGCGCAAGAAGCCTAGACATCCTCCAGCTAGCGCCGCAGCGATTAGAGCTGCCGCAGGTTGCTTCATAAATAAACTAGTAATTAAAATTACAGCAGCAGCGATCGTGGTTACTCCTGCTGCAAGTCCATCAAGTCCATCCAACCAATTAATCGCATTTGCCATGCCCGAAAGCCAAACCATCGTAATTGGCAAGCTAAACCAACCAAATTTGATAATGCCGATAAATGGCACTGAAATAAAATCTATTCTTACGCCCACGCGCCATGCGGCGGCGGATACTGCTAACTGAGCGAGTAATCTGGGTAATGGCGGCAAATTAAACAGGTCGTCGGCAAAACCAATTAGAAAAAAAGCTGCGCCACCAATGGTTACACCCCAGACTTCATATTCTCTAGTCTGCGGTAATATCCCAAAGTATCCGCCTGCCCAAATTAGCAGCAAGGCGCTGACACTGCCCAAAAAAATTGCTACCCCACCAACACGCACAACTGGGGTTGTATGCATTTTACGGTGATTAGGTTTGTCTACTAATCCTGCTTTAAGACCAAAATGTCGAATAATCGGAGTACTTAGCCACACCACGATCGCAGATACTGCAAAGGCGACCAAGTAAGGAATGGCAGTTGGATGCAGCATTACAAGAATAAAATTAAGTGTTGGGATTGGGCTAATTTATGCTTGCAAGCATAGCACTGGATTGGCTAAACTCAACTACATTAAAGCCAATTTTAAAGAGAGTGCTTAGCACTCTCTTTAAAATTGGCTTTAATATCTGGTCAAAAATCATGTTAGGATTAAAAGCCGTGTCAAAAATTTTGATCATCAGTAAACGTTAGGCATTAGTTCATGAAAGTTGTTAGCTCCCTCAGATCGGCAAAAACTCGCCATAAGGACTGCAAAGTTGTGCGTCGTCGCGGCCGAATTTATGTCATTTGTAAATCAAACCCAAAGTTCAAAGCTCGTCAAGGATAATCAACGATTTTGCGTTATTTATCAAGAAAGAAAAAGCCCGTCATATGACGGGCTTTTTCTTTCTTGATAAATTATGACCGACAGCACCATAGAAATTGCTATCTATGGTGCAGCCTGCCGCGCTCTATGCAAGCATTCCTGTAATTTCTGCGCCAAGATTTGCACCTGTGGCTCGCGAAATATTGACATATGATCGCCAGAGATAGGTTGGATATCCAATTCACCTGTCGCTAACTTACTCCACCCCAGATCCCAATCTGGTGGCACAAAACCTACACCTTGATCTGCTTCCTGTGTGTCAGCCCGAAACAAAGTTACTTTGTCAGGATAGACTTGCATGACATAGTTTCTCATTGCTTCTTTACCAGCTTTTTCTAAGGAATCCTCGATCTCTGACTGCCGCAAATAGATCGGTAGTTGCCATTGCATTCGTTGATAAGAACGTCGAATAATTCTCTTTGTCCAATACTGATACCTGCCGATTAGCCAGTCTTGCCATGCGGGAAATTTTTGAGAAAGATAGGTAAACCCCATTTCTCTGAAGCTTTGATAATGCAAAAAAATTCTCTTCCGAAAAGGCTGCCTAACTGTATTGGTGGATCTAATTTTGCCATCAAATAACGCCAGTAAGGCGACTTTTTCACCTTGCTGATGTAGCTGTTGAGACATCTCCCAAACTACATGACTCCCCAAAGAAAAACCACCTAAGAAATAAGGTCCTTTAGGCTGAACTGTTTGCACAACTTGAATGTAGTAAGCCGCTATTTCTTCGATGCTGGTGAGGGGCTGATGGATGCCATCTATTCCTTTAGGTTGTAGTCCATAGAAAGGTTGATCTGCACCCAAATGTTTAGCAAGATCAGCATATATAAGCACGCTGCCATGAATACCAGAAACACAAAATAGAGGAGGATGAATGCCTGTTGGTCTAATGGGTATAAGGGTTGACCAAGCAGCTTTTTGATCTGATTGCTCTTGCTGATTTAGCTGGTTTAGAATCTGGGCAAGTTGCGCAACAGTGGGACATTGAAATACAACAACCAAACTAAGATGGCATTTAAAAGACTGCTCGATTTTGGCAAATAGGTTAACTGCAATTGTCGAAGTTCCACCAATATCGAAAAAATTGTCATGAATGCCAATTGGTTTTATATCGAAAACCTTTTCCCAAATTTCTACTAGTTTCTTTTCAGTGCGATCGCGTGGTGCAACAAAATTGCTTTCTAAATCTCTTGCTGATTTTGTCTTGGGTGGATTGGTTAGGAATGAAAAATAAATAACTTATGCATTTTGAGGAATGGCTCTATAGTTCCATTTAGGAAGATATTCATCAAAAACAATAGGTAGATTTTCTTTGAAACCATCCATAACCTTTCTACCC
>JBIKYZ010000417.1:0-3474 GCA_044354985.1 Pseudanabaena sp.
TCGCTTAGCGAAATATAAAACTTCACCATCTCTGATTCAATCTCTTCGCAATAGTACATAATTAAGCCTTCTTTTCTTATTTATTCTATCCTCATTTGCACAAGTTATTTAATTCTCATTCCTTACCGATAATCGTTGCAGCAGGCAAAGCATTACCACTGGAAAGCTTGGTAATCACGGGACTAACAATCTGAGTGATGGTCAGGTTATTTGCTGAGCCACCTGGACGGAACTCACTCACATTCCCGTTAACCAATATTGAATCTCCCACTTGTACCGTTGGCGCAGAAGATGTAAATACAAAAATGCCTTCAGAAGTAGCATCATTGGCATCAGGATTGGGATCTTGCAAGTAGAAGCCATTAGAAGCGATCGCGGTGACAATCCCTGGTACAGCCGTAACAGACTGACCAACTAAAGGTGATCTGTGTCCACTGCCCTGAATGTCACTAATCCGAGTTCCTGCGTTAACGCTATACACTGCCACCGTATTGCTGACTTCATTAGCAACTACCAGTAGGGGTTGATTGTTGGGACTATCGCTTGCAGAGATAAAGGTAAGCCCC
This sequence comes from Pseudanabaena sp., assembly GCA_044354985.1. Classification (GTDB taxonomy): domain Bacteria; phylum Cyanobacteriota; class Cyanobacteriia; order Pseudanabaenales; family Pseudanabaenaceae; genus Pseudanabaena. The sequence goes on from JBIKYZ010000417.1 coordinate 567, forward strand.
TCTGGTCCAGAGTCACCAGCTACAGCAGCACTGAAGTCGCGGGTATTGAGATACTGCACAAAAGCGGGTTGATTGGGATTGGTCACTTCATAGACCATAACTCCGCCAATGCGCTCTAAGCCAATAAAGGCATATGTGCGACCATTGATCACGCCGACGGTCACGCCTTCTGGTTCTGGACCTTTGTTGTCGCTGCGATCGTCGAAGTTGTTATTGTCGTTGCTGGCATTAAATCTAGTTGGGAAAGCCGCAGCCGTAATCTGCTCTAGATCGTCGCCACTGTCATAAACCCGATTACCGTTGCTATCCCAGATTGAGAAGGAACGAGCGCCATAAGCTTGGATTTGATCAATATCGCCATCCCCATCTAGATCGCCCGTTGCATTGGTAACTTGCAACCGTCCTAGATTGGCATTGTTTTTAAGTGTGGCAGCATCAGGGAAAACGGTTGGGTCAAGAACATAACCAGGAGCCCCAACTCTTACCTCTTCGGAGAAGCCAGTATATCCGCGAGAATCACCTTCATTGGCTGTGACGTAGTAAGTTTGACCGTTAAAGCTATAGGAAGCAATAGCATCAGGTTGATAGAGTCCAACCACTGGCCAGTTTTGGATGTTGATTTTGCCTGCATTACCGACCCCTAAATCGCGATCGCTAGCATCAAATCCATTGCCGTTAAGACTGTGATCCTTAACGCCCAATGGTCGAATTGATTCCACCGTCGCAGTGGCAATGTCAACTACAGCGATCGCATTGTTTTCCTGTAAAGTCACCCAAGCCTTGGTTCCATCACCTGAGAAAGCGATATACTCTGGTTCCAAATCCTGAGCCACACTCACTGTATCTGTCGAATCGGCGGTGCTGAGGTCTGGTCCAAAGATGCGAACGCCTGCTGCTTGCAAAGTAGCCTTTTGGTTGTTGAAGGGAACAAAAGAAGCTTCCTGTACAGTGGCGGAAGCTACCCCATTAGCGAGATTGATGATACTAACGGAGCCTACAGGATCGATGGTGTAAGCATTGTTAGGCTGACCTTCATTGGCAACCAAAATCTTTGTGCCATCGGGTGTGAAGGTAAGCATATCTGGTAAGTAACCCACATTTACTTTTCCTAGATAAGCGCCATCGGCAGCATTAAAAAATTGCACTTCACCAAGGTTCTCGTTCGCAGTAGTTGCATTGGTAATCGCGATCGCCACAGCGACAATTCCCGCGCTCACAGTTCCAGCTTTACCAACGGCAACACTATTCGGAAGTAGTGCAAAACCACCTACCGTAGCCCCATCTGGATCGCCACTAGTATTCAAAGCCAAGTCACCGATTTTGGTGGGACTTGCAGGATTTGCCAAGTTGAGAATTTCTACTACAGAACCCGCAACAACGAAGAGGCGATCGCTAGCTGGATCGAAGGCAGGAATTTCAGCGCCGTTAGTGCTGCTATAACCACCAATTTTGGTTAAAAAGCTTGATGCGTTAGGTTCAGTAATATTTGCGGTGATGCCACTAATCGCGAGCCCATTGTAGTTCGCGTCACTGCTAGTAACTGTATGGGTAATATTCCCTGTATGCGCTCCCTCTGTAACCGCATCATTAATGGCTGCAACCGTTACATTTTGAGCAATATTCCAGTTAGCAGGTGTAAAGGTGATTGTTGTAGGGCTAGTTGTAGTTTGGGCAGTATTTCCGATCGCGATCGTGACATCGGCGGTAGGCTGACTATTGAGAACAACCGTGTAGCTGTCACTGGCTCCGCCTTCTACCACACTGGTATTACCACCCGTCTGAGTAATCGTCACGCCAGCTAGTGGCGTGACAACGCCTGAAATCTCAAAATTTGCAACATTGGGAACGATAGTAGTGTAGACCCCATCAGTTTGATCGACCGTCCAGTTAGCAGCATTAAAGACTAGAGATTTATAGTTTTCAATACTGGATTGTCCATTCCTAGAACCAGCATATTCACCATAGTCAGCACTTGTTCTTAATAATGTTGCGTTAACTCCAACTGTCAATCCTGCATTTGTAATTGGATCGCCAGTCGTTACAGTGTCTCCTGTTGATACAGCAGTCAAAATTTTAGTTGGAGCATTTGCACTTGAACCGAGAAAAGCGTAGATAACATCACCACCAGCAGCGAGTCCATAATTTGTACTACCTGAAACAGTAGCTCTAGAGAGCGTACCAACTGATGCTGCAAGAGCAGTTGCATTATCAACAGCACTAAAGCGAATCACTGTTCCAGCAATGATTAAATTAGATCCTGATGTCCACTGAAAATAAGACTCGCCAGTGTTAAATGATGTCGGACTAGTAGCTTCGTTGTCAGTGAAATAAACGGTTGTATTTGGATCTATGTCTACAAACGTGACAATTGACCATCCATCTTCATCAGCATTAAAAGATACAAATGCTATATCGCCTGAGTTTAGAGCCATTTTTTATTGCCTTGATAGATTTGGGAGAATAAGAGGGAATAATTATTAAACAAAAGAAAAATATGCACTTATGAAAATGCATGGCAAAATCGCATAACAATCACTTGTAATGAGACTTTAGAATTGCGATCGCAATTATTTAGACAATTCTTTGCAATTAGTTTTAATACTTACGAGAAGATGCTTAAATCCTCGCAATTGAGGGGGTTTTCAGGATCAAGTCCAGACATAGAAACGTTCTATTGATCTCCAGTACAATACTTACCCAGTAGCAATATCAAGCAGTAATGGGATGTATCTCACGAGAGATAAAATTAAGATTTTGTAAGCACCTAGAACCTAACTATTTACTGACTCACCTTACGCAGATAGAAAATCCAGAGATTTGATTTAGATAAAAGAGTCTGAGAATGTATACTGAAACAAAGTTTGAACGTAATTGCTTCATCGAAACTAAACCAAGAGTAGCACATAGG
>JBIKYZ010000166.1:0-11579 GCA_044354985.1 Pseudanabaena sp.
TATGTGCTACTCTTGGTTTAGTTTCGATGAAGCAATTACGTTCAAACTTTGTTTCAGTATACATTCTCAGACTCTTTTATCTAAATCAAATCTCTGGATTTTCTATCTGCGTAAGGTGAGTTAAAGATTTGTCGATGAGTAATAAACTCAAAAAAGAACTTAACTGTCGTAAAAGATTTGCATAAATGATAGATAGAACTTACGAATAAAGCGCTTGACTTGTAACCAAACATCTTCAATACTTGCCATCAAAATATCTTAGTAGTCCTAAAAAGGAAAGGATGTAGGAAAATATCTAGATGGTTGTTACAGAGTCAAGCAATGTCAGAGTCAATGCCATCTTGCCCATCCTGCCAGTCCGTATCTGTGGTAAAAAACGGTAGTGCTCGGCATGGGAAACAAAATTATAAATGTCGGGACTGTGGTCGCCAATTCGCAGAGAATCCACATTGGTAGAGAGTTTCAGACTGGTGAATTAGCTCAGAAGTTATGGGAATCGTTGCCTAGTGTCTATCGCCAATGTGTGGTTATTTACACTGATTTCTACTCGTCTTATCCTGTTGTCCTGCCCAGCAAACGTCATAGGGCTGTCGGGAAAGAAACGGGAAAGACCAACTATATTGAGAGATTCAACTGTACGTTACGTCAACGAGTATCTAGACTAGCTAGAAAGACCTTATCCTTTTCTAAAAAGTTGGAAAATCAAATTGGAGCCTTTTGTAATTTTATTCATTATTACAACACTTCTTTACCTGCGTGTGTGTCCTTTCCTTTTTAAGACTACCTTTTTATTTAGGTTTTAAGCCATACATGCCACCTAGCAAAAACCATAACAACATACTTAGACGTGGTTCATAGAGGACTAAATCTAGCCACCCTGACATCAAAAACAGCATAACGCTGATCACGACTATGACTATCATTCCTTCAGTATCTTTAGCGATCGCAGATTTGAGAGCTGTCCAGATTGTCCAACCGATGATACCGACAAATCCCAACAACGCAGGAATTCCCGAACCAACAGCGATCGCTAAAAATAAATTATGCTCGTGAGGTAACCCTCGCAAGTCATAGCCAATGGACTGAGCTACCAGCGGGAAATTGCGTAACCCCCAACCTTGGAGCGGATGTTGAGATATTAGAGAAAGTGCAAACTGCCAAGCATTGAGACGACCAGCCGTGGAAGCATAGACACCTAATTGGGGATCGATACTACTAACTAAACGATTGACAAATCCTTCTGGTAATAGCGATCGCACTGCTTCGCCACCCAAGCCAAATTTTTGGCCAAACACTCCCCAAGCAATAATTGCCAGAACAAGTCCAAAGCCTAAAACAAGTTTCCATTGACGGTAATAGAATGCTAACGCCACAGCGCCAAGTACAGCAATTCCCCAAGCATTACGCGAACTAGTCAGAATCAGCACACAAGTTCCTAATGCTAGGGCTATAGCCGCGATCACCTGTTGGGATTTAGAGATACTTTTGACTTTGCCAAGGGCAAAATGAAAAGCGATCGGTAATATCATTAAGAAGTAAGCGGCTGTTTCATTGAAATGACCAAAAAATGACTGAATGCGGCGATCGGGACTAAATCCCATCGGGATCGGATAGCTATCAAAAATCACTTTCGGAAAGATCAAATCGGGGCGATCAAGAACTGCCTGTAATAGACCAAATCCACTTACCATTATGGAACTCAGGACTAGTAGCCAGAGAAAATGAATAAATTGAGTAGGGGTACGGATGATGTAGCTAGTAGTGGCAGCCAAGAGGAAATATGGCAAGAAATTAGCTAATCCGCCAGCAGCTGTGGCTGGGTTGAAAGCGATGATAGTAGTGAAGATCATCCATAGAGATAGCCCAAAATAAGCGCGATTAACTGGTGTGGCGATCGCTCCCCATCCATGACAAATCAGCACTCGCAAAGCTAGTATTGCCATAAAAATTGGCATGAAAATATTGCTAATAACCATAAAAATAGCAACGCTTTGCAGCCAGTTCCACTCTAAGCGCAACTGCTCATTGTCTGTCGATTTCCAGATCATCCATTTACCTCACACATTCGCTCAATCACAATAAAAAAAGAAAGGGAGTGCATGGCACTCCCTTTCTTTTTTATAAAGATTTGCCCTGCAAATCTTTATAAATGATTAATAATCGAAGTCGCCACCAGCGCCCATTGCGCCGCCGCCGCCAGCACTAGCACCTTCAGGCTTATCAACAACGATACATTCGGTGGTGAGGATCATGCCAGCGATCGAAGCTGCGTTTTGCAACGCAGAACGAGTAACCTTAGCAGGATCAACAATACCAGCGACAAACATATCTTCAAATTCGCCAGTCATTGCATTGAAGCCAATGTTGAAGTCTTTTTCACGGACATTCTCAGCGATTACAGCACCGTTGAAGCCAGCATTTTGAGCAATGCGCTTAACAGGAGCTGACAATGATTTAGAAACAATGATTGCGCCAGTGAGTTCTTCACCAGTCAGGTTCGCATTTGCCCAAGTGAATAATTCTGGAGCAAGGTGCACATAGGTTGTACCACCACCAGGAACGATACCTTCTTCAACAGCAGCCTTGGTTGCGTTGATAGCATCTTCGAGGCGAAGTTTGCGATCCTTCATTTCGGTTTCAGTAGCTGCACCAACCTTGATGACAGCTACGCCGCCAGAGAGCTTAGCCAAGCGCTCTTGAAGCTTTTCTTTGTCGTAGGAAGATTCAGTTTCTTCGATTTGACGACGAATTTGCTCAACACGAGTCTTTACAGCTTCTTCGTTACCATCAGCAACAATAGTAGTGCTGTCCTTGGTGATGATGACACGACGGGCTTTACCGAGTTGATCAAGCTTAACTGCATCAAGACGCAAACCTGCATCTTCAGTGATTACTTGAGCGCCTGTGAGAGTTGCCAAATCTTCAAGCATCGCTTTACGGCGATCGCCAAAACCTGGAGACTTGATCGCAGCAACGTTAAGAACGCCACGTAGACGGTTTACAACGAGGGTTGCCAAAGCCTCTTTTTCAATATCTTCCGCGATGATGATCAAAGGACGACCAGAGCGAGCAACTTGTTCTAGAACTGGCACTAGTTCTTGAACAAGGGCAATCTTCTTATCGGTAATCAACAGAACTGGTTCTTCAAAAGAAGCTTCCATGCGCTCTGCATCAGTAACAAAGTAAGGAGAGATATAGCCCTTATCAAAGCGCATACCTTCAGTGATTTCCAATTCGGTGAACATGGATTTACCTTCTTCAAGGGAAATCACTCCTTCTTTACCGACTTTATCCATCGCTTGGGCGATCATTGCGCCGACTTCTTCGTCGTTACCAGCAGAGATGGTTCCCACTTGAGCGATCGCTTTAGAATCTTCAATAGGCTTAGCATGATCTTTGATCTTGCTAACCAAGAAAGCAGTTGCTTTGTCAATACCACGCTTAAGAGCGATCGAGTTAGCTCCAGCCGCTACGTTACGCAAACCTTCTTTGACCATTGCATGAGCCAAAACCGTTGCGGTAGTGGTTCCATCACCAGCAGCGTCATTAGTTTTAGAAGCAGCTTGACGAATCAAAGCTACACCAGTATTTTCAACATTATCTTCTAGTTCGATTTCTTTAGCGATGGTAACTCCATCATTAACGATTTGAGGAGAACCAAATTTCTTCTCAAGAACTACGTTACGTCCCTTAGGTCCAAGGGTTACAGCAACTGCTTCAGCCAAGATATCCATACCACGCTCAAGAGCGCGACGAGCATCTTCATTGTAAATTATTCTTTTAGACATGATTTTTTTAATTGAGTAATTGGTTAACAGAAGAGTTGGTGATTGGTGATTGGGTTTCGATCTTAGCTGCCGAATACCAATTACCAATTACCAGTGGTTATGCTACGATCGCTAAAATATCTTTTTCTGCTAGCAGCACATATTCGTCTGTGCCAAGTTTGATATCAGTGCCAGCATATTTGGAGTACAGAACTTTGTCTCCAACTTTGACTTCTAGGGCTTGACGCTCGCCTTTGTCATCGAGTTTGCCAGGTCCTACTGCGGCGATTTCGCCAACTTGGGGCTTTTCCTTTGCGGTCTCAGGCAAGAAAATTCCACCAGCGGTTTTTTCTTCTTTAGCGCTTACTTTGATAAATACGCGATCGGCTAAAGGCTTTACGGTAGTTACATTTAATGTCGTTGTTGCCATTTGTATTCACTCAGTTGACTAGCATTTTTTGGCTTTGTCTAGAGTGTTTTAGCACTCTAGGTGACTGAGTGCTAATTTAACCGAAATGGTTGCAATGGCTATAGTGTGGTTTACCGAACTGAAAAGAACAAAGCAGGAGACACTAAGGGTCACCTGCTTTGTTTTACCAAAATATTTTTGTACTAGAAACAGCACAAAGATTTGTTTTTAAGTACCTCGACACAATTGAAAACCCAGAACTAAAATCCGTACCACCCACTAAGCGGGTGGTACGGATTTTAGTTTTTTTAATTGTGCTTAGCAATTATAGAGTTTAGGCTTCTTCCTGTTCTTCGCCCTGTAGCTTTAGCAAGAAGTAACCGAAGGCAATACCGACAGGAATTAGTACCATCGATAAAACCATTGCGTTAACCATTTCTCCCATGATTTTCTCTTTTAATAAATAATTTAGATAATATTGCTTTAGGAATTTTACCGTATAAGCAGGGCTAAATTATTACCTCTACATCGATCGCGTCAGCATAATCTTCTTGCTCACTATTAGCTTGGCTCTCCTTAGGTTTACGAGAATTTTGCTCATTTTGATAAGATCCCATAACTTCAGCTTCGTCTAACCAAACTGGGCGAATCTCGTAATGAACTCGCAGATTTGCAGGAGTGCTACGTTCAGCTTCACGCACAAATCGATTGGCTTCCCATTCTGCTTGAAATGTGTTGATCAATTTGAGCGTTTTTAAACGTTGTCGTTCTAGATATGTCCATACTTCCCAAGCATTGTATTCAGGCTCTTTGGGCGTTTCAATGCTTTCTTCATGCTCAGAGATCGTTTCTGCATGATCACTATGATCTGAAGATTTTTGGCTATCATCAACAGGATCATTGATCCGATCATCAAATTCAGAAGATGTTGGCTTTGGACTATCTTCAAAATCGTGAGATTTGCTATCAACAGACTCCGATGCGGAAGAATCTAAAACAGCATCTTGCCATCGCGATAGACTCTTAATCTCCCTAGCGCGAATTTGTCTAACTGATGACTGATCCTCTGCGATCGCCTTCACCTCGATCGAGGTCTGAGATTGATCAACCCATCCTTTAAAAATAACTTGCTCGCCGTTAATCATTAAGTGATCGCCAACTTCTAACGCAAAACCTGCTAATGAATTAAACAATGGCTTCATGGTTGGCATTGAACTAAAGCCACTATGACTATTAGCATCATGGCGATGGTCATCAGCGACCTTGGGGATGGAGACATCTGCCTGACTAGATTTCCCATTGTCAATCAGGCTTTGGACTCCCCCAGTTGCATTTTCATTTCACTAATTTGAGCATGTAATGGAGCTAGACAATTCTCTACATAGGTCAAAATCTCAGGATGTAAAATGAACGGAGCTGGCTCTGGAAGCTCCTCTGGTATTGGCTCAGGCTCAAACTCACGACTGACCACTGTTAAAATCCAATCAGCGATCGCCTGTTGTTTGGCATCAGCTTGTGTTTTGATTTGGCTCAATAAAGGCAGAGGAAAACGAAGATTTACCTGTTTTGTCCTATGAGGAGTCGCCATTATTTGCCCTTACTTAAAATTTTTGAAGTGTTTGCGAACTTAATTATAGCAATCGGTATCACTAATACCGATTATCGTAAGTGTAGTCATATTTTCGATAATATAAAAATCAAACCCAAAAAGAAGAAGCATCGCAATAATCGCGATGCTTCTTCTTTTAGCTTTATAGACATTTCGATAGCCAACAATTATTTAAACTGCAAAGGGGATTTCCCCAAGGAAAGAGTAACTATTACCCACAAAGCCAAGCTAGAGCAGGCAAAAGCCGAAATAACTCCTAAGAAAAAGCTATTCCAAACAATAATCATTTTGCTTTTCTCCCGAATTCAGAATTCTAGCTCTACTTCACATAACGTATCTGGTCTATTTTAGCATTTCAGAAGGCATCTATGCGATTGCTAATGAAAATTAACAATCTATTCTTGACGATAAAATAAGATGATTGGTTCCTTGACCATTTCATGTTTGATATAGCTGCTCTCTTCCCAGTGAATAATACCAATTCACAGAAGTGTGACCACACTTCTGTGAATTAAAAATCAAACTCTGTAAGGGTTTTCAAAGCAAAAAATGGCGTAGCCATTTTTTGCTTTGAAGTAGATAAGGCGAATCACGGTCTTAATTATATCTGAGCAGCAATTCTCATTATAAAAATAGTTTTTTTTGAAAGCCCATCTTAGTGGGCTTTCAAAAAAACACTTTGGAGTTTCCAGCGTCTTTGGCACTGGAAACTCCAAAGTGTTTTTCATAATGAGAATTGTTGGTGCCTGTCATAAAAAATAGGAGATAGCTTTAGCCGATGATAAAATGAGTATCTGTACTTTCTTATTCCAAAACCATGACCAATTGGCAAATCGCCGCCGAATTTGAAGACATTCTCTATCACAAAGCCGATGGAATGGCAAAAATCACAATTAATCGTCCCCAAATTCGTAATGCTTTTCGACCTAAAACGATTACAGAAATGATAGCTGCCTTTGCTGATGCACGTGAAGATGTCGAGATTGGGGTGGTTTTGCTAACTGGTGCTGGACCTGCACCCGACGGTAAATACGCCTTTTGTGCAGGGGGCGATCAGAAAGTGCGTGGCGATGGTGGATATATCTCTGAGTCTGGCGTACCGCGCTTAAATGTTCTCGATTTGCAACGTTTAATTCGCACTATGCCTCAGCCTGTAATTGCCTTAGTTGCTGGTTATGCGATCGGTGGTGGTCATGTATTGCATGTTGTTTGCGACCTAACTATTGCTGCCGATAATGCAATCTTTGGTCAAACTGGTCCAATGGTGGGTAGTTTTGACGGCGGTTTTGGTGCTTCATATTTGGCGAGATTGGTAGGACAGAAAAAAGCCCGCGAAATTTGGTATCTCTGTCGCCAATATGATGCTCAAGAAGCTTTAGAGATGGGCTTAGTGAATAAGGTTGTGCCAGTAGAGCAATTAGAATCTGAAGGCATCCAATGGGCGCAGGAAATTTTAGACAAAAGTCCCTTGGCGATTCGTTGTCTCAAGTCTGCTTTTAATGCTGATTGTGATGGTCAAGCGGGTATTCAAGAGTTAGCGGGGAATGCGACGTTGTTGTTCTATATGACTCAGGAAGCACAAGAGGGCAAGCAAGCATTTCTAGAAAAACGCAAACCCAATTTTCGTCAATATCCCAAATTGCCATAATACCAAATTAAGAAACCTTATTGGGTTTGGTATTTAATACATAAAAGTGTTGTCATACTTCCGTAAATTTGTATAGCTGTCGCCATTCTTAATTAGGACATAAAACCCAAATAGTGAGAGGCGGCGCTTCGCGCCGCCTCTCACTATTTGGGTTTTGATTTGTCTTGATAAAAGTGGCTAAGGCTATATTTAAGACGAGTATCAATACCCGAATTAGTCAAGACAAATCAAAACCGAAAATAGAAGGGCGGAGCAAAGCGCCGCCCTTCTATTTTCGGTTTGCAGATAAGGAGATGCGATACACTTGATAAATTATGATTAGTTAGCACAAATCAATCAATGTTTATGTCGGAAGCTATTCTCCTCAATACTTTTTTCTGGGCTGCCATTGTGCTAATGGCGATCGCTACTAGTGGTGTTGGTTATCTCACTTTTCTAGAATGGCAAGATCGTCGCCGTCGCGGAGGAAAAAGTTAAACCACTCATACATCCGATCTTCTAGCCAAGGCGTATGCCACGCTAAACCCAAGTTGATTGTCTCCACAAAATTTTCAGGTAAATCATTGTCATTGATTGCCACGCAAAACCGAAAGGTCGTAACCTGTTCCCACTGTTTTAAATGTTTGAATATACGGACGATCGCTTGACGATAGGGGTGATTTGGCAGTTCATACCAATCATCAGAAATTTCATTGGAACGATCAAATCCTAAATGGACAATTGAGAGCTTACTAGAAAACTCTTTGGCTAACAGGGTTGGATCTTGGGTGTCAGCATTAGCGAACAAACTCGCAAAAGCTATAGAAGTTTCCTCTTGTAGTAATAGATCGTTAGCTGAAGCAACTTCCCGCAACTGATCAAACCATTCATGTGGTTTATGATCTGTCCAACGAATCCCAAGGGTGATTAGTTTAGTCTTCAAGAGCAGATGCCCTAACTTTTCTGCCTTGGTTTCGAGATAACGCAAGTTATGCTCATTAGTTTCGATTAATAAAGGCAAGCGTCCAACAACTTCAATATCAAAACCTTTAAGTCCCGCTAGCTTCCGAGGGTTATTAGTAATTAAGCGCATTTTCTTAATACCCAGATCATGCAAAATCTGCGCCCCAACTCCATAGGTACGCAAATCAGCACCAAAGCCTAGCTTTTCGTTGGCTTCAACCGTATCTAATCCACCATCTTGTAAACAATAGGCTTTAATTTTATTTATCAGACCGATACCGCGTCCTTCCTGTCGCAAGTAAACGACTACGCCCCAGTTCGCAAACTCAATCATCTTTAAGGCACTTTGCAACTGTCCACGACAATCACAACGGAGCGATCCGAGAGCGTCACCTGTCAGACACTCAGAATGTACTCGCACTAAGACTTCATTTTCAGGGAAGTCCTGTAGATCGCCTTTTACGATCGCAAGATGCTCAGTATTATCAAGGGTATTTCGATAGGCATAAACCTTAAAGTTTCCAAATAACGAAGGCAAGTTGGCGATCGCTTCTCTCAGCACAAAGCGATCGTGTGCTAGCCGATAACTAATTAGATCGGCAATGCTGATTAATTTCAGGTTGTGTAACTTTGCATATTCAATCAGTTCAGGTAGTCGAGCCATTGAGCCGTCATCATTTTGGATCTCACAAATAACACCTGCGGGATATAGCCCCGACATTTGTGCCAAATCCACCGCTGCCTCAGTATGGCCAGCTCTTTTAAGAACGCCGCCATCTTTTGCTCTGAGTGGAAAAATGTGTCCAGGACGACGCAGATCATTTGGGCGCGTATTTGGATTAATCGCCGCTTGAATTGTGCGCGAACGATCTTCTGCCGAAATTCCTGTTGATGTACCTTCAACAGCGTCAATGCTGACTGTAAAGGCGGTTTGTTGACTGTCAGTATTGCGATCAACCATTAATGGCAAATCTAAACGATCAAGGCGATCGCCTGTCATTGCTAGACAGATCAGACCTCGCGCTTTCACCGCCATAAAATTAACCATTTCAGGAGTAGCAAATTGTGCTGCCCCAATCAGATCACCCTCGTTTTCACGGTTTTCATCATCGACAACGACAATGAGACGACCAGATTTGAGGTCATTTAGAGCATCAGGGATAGAGTCAAATTGAAACTTAGTCAAGGCTTACTGTCTGGCATTCAAGCTATTTATATCCATCATATAGCAATCTCTATATTGCTTAACCCAGAAAACAAAGAGGGTGGCAACGCTATTTGTTCTCTGGGAAGGGGAGTAGGCATAATTAATCTCAAACCAAAACCCGTAAAGTAGCGCCCCGCAGGGGCGCTACTTTACGGGTTTTGGTAATTTATTTTGCACAAGTACTTATATTTATTCAGTGAGGTTATACAAAAACACAAAATATCGTAGCCATTTTATGTTTTTGTATAACCCTTACGGGGTTTGTTTTTTAATTCATAATAGATTAAATGTTTGATTTATTTATTTAACTAAATGAATCAAACCTTAATTTAACGAGCCTTAATGTTTGATTTGTCTGACTTATTGTTTTTGGAAACCTGTGTTGTACAAAATTATTGAAGATGATATTGCCACGCCCCACAAAATCTTAGGAACATTTAGTTTAGATATACAGTCATTCACGCATATACATAAATATGTATAGGAGAAAAACTCAAAATGACAAATCAAACTAGACGTTCTAGCACTGCATTACTTGTTGCTGTTAGCTTTATTGGTAGCTCTGCAATTCCTTTGTTCAGCGCAAACTCTGCATTTGCTCAGACCACGTTTAATGATGTGCCTACGGGTTATTGGGCGCAGACTTTTATTCAAGAGTTAGCCTCAAGAGACATTATTAAAGGTTTTCCTGATGGGGGATTTCGACCAAATGATCCAGTAACTAGAGCACAATTTGCAGCAATGCTTAGCAAGGCTGTGACAAAAGCACCTATTAGAGGGGGTGTCACTTTTGTTGATGTTGCTTCAAGTTATTGGGCAGCTTCCGCTATTCAAACTTCATATACAACAGGTTTTATGTCTGGCTATCCAGGCAACGTTTTTGAACCCGCTCAAAATATTCCTCGCGTACAGGTTTTAGTTGCTCTTGCCAATGGTTTAAATTATTCCGTAAGTCAAGCACCTGAAACAATTTTACAAGCCTATGCTGATGCTTCTGGCATTCCTAACTATGCAAGAAATAGTGTCGCAGCAGCTACTGAGAACCGCTTGGTGGTTAATTACCCCAATGTCCAGTTTCTAAACCCCAATCAAACTGCTACTAGAGCCGAAGTTGCTGCGTTTATCTATCAATCTTTGGTGCGCTCAGGACAAGCCAATGCGATCGCTTCACCTTATATAGTGGGGCAGACAACTACGAATCCTCCAGTGCAAAACCAAGTCAGAATTCCCGCAGGCAATATAATCGCCGTGCAGTATTCTAAAGACAAGATTTTGCTCGGACCTAATGAAAAAGTACCCCTAGTGCTTAATGTGTCCCAAAATATTGCTAATTCCCAAGGAACCATTTTGATACCTGCTGGTACTCAAGTTGTAGGTGAATTGCGAACTGTTTCAGGTGGTGCTCAGTTCTTTGCTAGTGAGCTTGTTTTCGCCAATGGTCAGAGAAGAGCCATCAATGCTACTTCTAAAGTTGTAACTACGACTGAGAGAGTTGACAAGGGTGTCAACGTTGGTGGCTTGCTCCAAAATGCAGCCCTAGGTGCGGCGGCAGCGGCGGCGATATCTGCGGTAACTGGCGATCGCGCTCTTGCAACTGAGGAAATTCTTGGTGGTGCTGGAATTGGCGCATTGCTTGGTCTATTCCTAGGTCGCGACAGTGTAACGCTTGCTTCTGTCAATCCTAATATCGACCTTGCCGTAACTTTAAATTCCGATCTTTTGCTATAGCAGTAATACCAAAACACTAAAGAGAAAGCAACAGGAAAAAGGCGATCGCCTTCTGTGCAATCCACATCAATAAAAAAGCCTCTCCTTACGGAGGGGCTTTTTTATTTCGAGATGACTAAGATCAATCGGTAAAGATTAACCGTTGATAGCAGGAGCAGCCATAGCTACTGGTGCTACATCAACAGCAGCCAAATCGAGTGGGAAGTTGTGAGCATTGCGCTCGTGCATTACTTCCATACCCAAGTTTGCGCGGTTGATTACGTCGGCCC
>JBIKYZ010000418.1:0-3464 GCA_044354985.1 Pseudanabaena sp.
AAATGCCTCTACAAAGAGCAAAAATTCCAATCCGAAGCCGAAAGAATTTTGGCAATAATCTTAGAACGTGAAGCAATCAAATGGTTTAAACCCGCCAAAGGACAATTTCAACTTTATTACAAATGGCATGGTAACTATTCAGAATATCAACCCGATTTTGTCGCTGAAACAGCAGACATCATCTATATGCTTGAACCTAAAGCTCAAAATGAAACAATCAATCCCGAAGTACTTGCCAAAAAAGATGTGGCAATTCAATGGTGTAAAAATGCCTCAGACCATATGCTCACTCACGGCGGTAAACCTTGGCAATATGTCCTCATTCCTCATGATGCGATCGCCCAAAATATGACAATCAAAGGTTTAGGCGATCGATTCAGTTAACTACTAGATGAGATCGCCTTCATGACATATTTTTAGGTGATCGCAACATTTCGCTGCGCAAGTCTGATTGAGAGAGAACCGATTTGCGATCGCAACTTATTCGAGCATTTATGATCATTCTCGATATAAATATCCTCTTAATACTATGGTTTCTCTAGAGAAAAATTGATGGAATCCCTGTAAAGCGCGAACCATCTTAATTAGCCAATTTGCGTACACTAAAGTATGACAAATTGTTAACTCTTTAAGCTAATCTTAAGACTGTGTGATGTGAGAGTAGCTGCTTGTTTTACGACAGGCAAATTTTTATTATTGTCAGTGAGCCATGAGCAATCAAGAAAATAAGCCAGAAGATTTGAAAAATCCTGTAGAAGAGATCGAAAATCTTAAACAAAAACCATCTTTCCGTCCTAAATTGCGGCATATCTTAGTGGTGCTGTTCTTAGGCGTTGTAATTAGTGGTGCAGCGGCAAGAACTTGGCAAATTAGTAACAAGCCCAAAACAATAGAGCCGATCGCCCAAGATCCCAACGCTCCAATCAAACTATTTGATAATAATGGTTACCCTCTCCTAAATCCGCCTGCACCTGCGGATGCAGAAGTCTGGGAATGCGAAGTTGCAATTGTTGGAGGCTCCTTGGGTGGAGTAGCCGCCGCTTATCACTCGATGAAAACTGGGGCAACAACTTGCTTAATCGAGCTTACCCCGATGCTAGGTGGACAGGTGAGCTCGCAGGGAGTTAGTGCGATCGATGAATCATTACTCATGCGCTATCGTCAGAAATTCCCTCTTAGTTGGACGCATTTTAAAAACATTATTGCTAGCCAGCCAGCTTTACCAGAAAAATATTCTTACTTAAAGCCAGGAGCAGTGGTTGCAGATACCAATAGTTGCTGGGTTGGCAATCTTTGCTTTACGCCCTACTCAGGCGAACTCGCATCTGAAGAATTTTTGCGTGAATTCCAACGTTCAGCACCGAAAAGCAGATGGAGTACACAGATCGCTTTTAAAGGGGCAAGTTTTAACGAAAAAGGCGATCGCATTACAGCCATTCATGCCGTAGCTCGGACACCTCGCGATCCTAATTATTTGCCGCAAGGTCGCTTATCTCGCGAAATCACAAGCTGGTTTAACTGGAACTCTGACGAAACTTTTAACAAGAAGCCAATTCGTTTACAAGCTCCCGAAGGTAAGCAGATGATCGTGATTGACTCCACTGATACTGCCGAACTAATCGCTTGGGCAAACCTTCCTCACCGTTTAGGGTCTGAAGGTTTTGCCACCACAGGTGAAGTTCATGCTGTAGCAGACAATCCCGAATGCACACAAGCATTTACGTTTCCCTTTGTTCTGAAAATTGCCGATGATGAAGGGCGATCGCTTAAGGAACTACGTAAAGTGCAGCCAGGCTATTCCCGTGAAGAGCATCGCAGAGACTATGACTTGGGTAGATTCCCCATGTTTGAAGGCAACAGCGTATTCAACTATCGCCGTATTGTCAGCATGAAGCGTGATGACCCATTTAAGGCAATTCCTGCTAAAGGCGATATGACTGTCATTAACTGGAATCGAGGTAATGATTGGGGGGTAATGAATCCACCGTTGATCTTGACTGACAAACAAATTCAGGAATCTGGACAACAACAGAACTGGCTAGGTGGACTAAATACCACAGCTCTTAAAGACGGCGAAAATCATGCCTTGTTATTTGCCGAATGGATAATGGATAAGTATGTATCCACACAATTTCCTTTGCGGATCATGTCGGGTCCCGATAGCCCGATGCCCACCGAGTCTGGATTGAGTATGTATCCATATATCCGTGAAGGTCGGCGTATTTTAGGGCGCTCAGCATATGGTCAGTCAGAATTTCTTATGCGTGAGCAAGATATTCGTAACGATATGGAAGGTGGACGTAATTTTAATGCTACTTCAATTGGGTTGACTCATTATGCGATCGATATGCATGGTTGTCGCTATCGAAATTGGGAACCATCGAAAGCACCAAGCTCGGCTCCAGCTAACGAAGATAAAGTCCGTCCAATTATTTTGCCATTTGAGAGTTTAATTCCTCAACGTATTGATAATTTATTAATGGGCGGTAAGGCAATGGCAGTTAGTCACATTGTCAATGGGGCAACTCGCATTCATGTGGGGGAATGGTCTGCAGGTGCAGCCGCAGGAGCTGCGGCTGCTTGGATTGTCTTACAAGATGATCCTTCGCTAACTCCGCAGGCAATTCTAGATCGCGGTAGGATTGGCGAACTGCAAGAGCTTCTGAAAGCACAAGGCATGTTAGTGGAATGGTAAATTACTGAGCTTTTTGCAGTAAGCCAAACCAATAAACTTATAAAAGTGTTGCCTAGCAACACTTTTATAAGTTTATTGGTTTGTTTGCTTAGCGACTTAGTGTCGATTTCGGCAAATCGACACTAAAGATTATAAGAGTCAACTGAGAAAAAATGGGGTAGTGCTATGCACTACCCCATTTTTACTTGATTTAAGCACAGGTACTTATGTTTGCGATTTACTGAAAATATTAGTAAACATTTGCTTAATCGTTAGCAGTACCAAACCAATAGCAATCACAGCAAAAATCATAGTTGCGCCAGTACCGATCGCTAACAACAAAGTACGAACTAATGTGGCAAGCCTATTAGCAAGAGTATTTGTTGTCTGTAAAGGAGCTAAAGCCAGCTTGTGCGCCATCATATTTGTAAATGAGTAAAGCCCAGTGGCGAGAGTAGCCGAAATTGCTACCCCTGTAAGATTCTTAAAAGGAGATGGAGTAGTATCTTGTTCAGATTTAGGTGGGGCTTCTTCAGTCATATCTGGCTTACAAAATTTGTAACTAAATGAGAACAGGTAACGGCAAATATTGTCGTTACCTGTTCTTAACATATATTTGCGACTTGCGATCGCATAAAAATCACTTTGGCAGGCAAAAAACTTAATATCTTTGACCACAAAATGATTTAAGATATCCGCACTCAACACAAAAATGCTAGTCCCACTGGAAACAGTGGGCTTTTTTCTGTGTACTTTTATCATTGCACAAATGTTTGTGCGGTGCGACAAC
>JBIKYZ010000419.1:0-3446 GCA_044354985.1 Pseudanabaena sp.
ATATCAAACCTAGGCTATGGTTCAATTTATTGAACTTATAGCTTTTGTATTTACCTATGGATTGAAGTACAGAAATAAATGTGAAGTTGCTTCTATACCTTGCTTTTGTTTCCCGACAGATCTATTAGTTGGCGACGTGGAAGTTTATCGCATTGGCAAGCCGAAGGAAGTTTTGCAAAATCCTAGTTCTTTAGATGGGGAAGATGTTTTATCTGAGTTTGTTTTGGATCTTACGGAAATTTGGTAATAGAACGTATTGAAATGCGAACGCTACAGATTAGCTAATTCCGATGATGCGTCTATAGATTTCTGAAAGAGGAACTTCTATATTGAGACTAGGCAATGTAATTTTTTGTTCTAAGCGATCACTGATTTGAAACTGCCAGATATCGCTATTCTCAGGCTTTGAGTCAGGCTTAAAATAATGCTCAATATATGGCTCTAATTGGCTGATGAGTATATACTCTCTGAGGCTGGGAATGGAGCGATATTTACGGAACTTCTCGCCGCGATCGTAGCCTTCTGTTGATGGAGATAACACTTCTACAATTAATAGTGGGTTGAGGATTTCGTCTGTGCAAGTACCGTTAAACTCTGGCTCACCATTAATCACCAGCACGTCTGCGTAAGTACCACATTGAAATTCTGGAATCCAGATCCGCATATCACCATTGTACATACGGAAATCGGTATCTCTTAGCAAAAAACCCAGATAAATGATTAAATTAACGGCGATCGCACTGTGATTGGCAGTTCCTCCAGACATAGTAAAAATTTCTCCATTACGGTATTCGAGACGTTCTTCGGCTGTTTCAGAGATTGCTCGATATGCTTCTAAAGTTATGAATGATTGATCATTTTGAGCTCCATCTGGAGAGCTTTGATGTGATACCGCTTCAAGGCGATCGATAACTGGATTAACGACCATGACTGCACCTTTGAGTTAATCTGTAATAATTATAGTGGTTTTCTAGCGATCGCTCTAAACACCATGACTCAGAGCTTGTGATAAAATCGGAATGTAGGCTCAAGACTTTACTGAGAACTATGAATGCTTTAACGATCAGCCTAGAATCTGTCATCGATCTTACTGACGAACAGTTTTTTCAACTTTGCCGCAAAAATAGCGATCTTAGATTTGAGCGAAATGCTCAAGGAGATATTACAGTAATGGCTCCAGAAGGTGGTGAAACAGGGATGCGGAGTGCTAGCATTACCACCGATCTAGGGATTTGGAATCGCAAAACCAAGTTAGGCTTTACTTTTGGATCGTCAACGGGCTTTAAACTTCCCAATGGTAGCGATCGCTCTCCTGAAGCTTCATGGATCTTGAAGGAGCGTTGGGAAGCGTTAACGACCGAGCAACAGTCTAAGTTTGCACCAATTTGTCCAGATTTTGTAGTTGAATTGATGTCTCCTAGTGATAACTTGAAGGTGACGCAAGCGAAGATGCAGGAATATCAGGATAATGGGGCAAGGCTGGGCTGGCTGATTAATCGCAAAGATCGGGAAGTGGAAGTTTATCGCATTGGGAAGTCTAAGGAAGTTTTGCAAAATCCAATTTCTCTGTTTGGGGAAGATGTTTTACCTGAGTTTGTTTTGAGCCTTGCAGAAATTTGGTAATGTGATACATTGAATGCACGATCGCCCTAAGCACCATGACTCAAGAGCGTATTGAGTCTAATAAACATCATCATGAGTACCAAGATCGATTAACAAAACTTTGGTATTGGATAGAAATTCAAAGATTAGTCGATGTTCATAATTGATACTAATTGCCCAATATCCAGCAAAATTACCACTCAAACTATGTGTTTTTAATGAAGGATGAAACGGCTCATTGGTAAAGAGCGTAAGTTTTTGTTCAAATCGATTGACGAGTTCGGGATGTTTTTTGCGCCACTTTTTTAAAATTCGTAAAAATGACTCGTTTACAATCAGTTCAATCATCGTCGGCACTCAACATCATTAGTTCTGCAACTGTAACTGTCTGAGTATTGCCATTTTTATAGTTCTCTTCCGCCTCTTTGGCTCTGGCTAAAATTTGGTTGCGGCGGATCTCGATCATTCTTTTGTTAAGAATTTCAGTGACGAAGAGTTGATCGTCAGGATCGAGAACAGAGATGGCTTCTAAGATGCTTCCGACTGTTGATGTTTGCATAGGATTAAATCAATTAATTGCTTGACTGCTAGTTTTTCATCATCTTAATTTATTTTATCAGTTTATAATGCTGAAACTGCGATCGCCTTAAGCACCATGACTCAAGAACCAGAACAGCAAGATCCTGATAAGTCGCCAAACGCTAGCCCAGAGAAAAATATCTTGGGTATTGATGTTAGCGATGTTCCCAAATTTTTAAGTTGGTCGTCATTAGGTGTTACTGGCGGGCTATGCGTCAATTCCTTGATGCAAGGTGATTGGACGAAAGCAGCGATCTTTTTTCTTTTGTTTGTGATTACTGCGAGTTGGGGATTGATTTGGGCTTTTCTTAAAGGATTTTTAGATACTCTTAAAGATGGCTTAGAGGGTATGGGCAAAACTAGCGGCGAAAGAGTATTAGAAAATTTAGAACAGCAACACAAGATTGCCGCAGAAAAAGCTTCACAAAATGCTGCTAGAAAATCTGAGATAAAACAACTTACTGATTTTGAATCAAGATATCTGGAAGAGCAAAAAGATACTTGTCATCGTGATGAAGCTGATGGTATTAGAGAAGAAGATCATCTCGATAACTATCCTGTATTGCAAGAAATATTTGTACCTCTGCGACTGATCGATAGTCCTAGAGAACTTGGGTTTAACCGATACGAAGAATTGGAAGGTGGTCAAATATCGGACATTTGGCAATTGTTGAGAAATAGCCAAGACAAAGAAAAACTTAAAAGGATCTCGATTCGGGCAAGGGGTGGCTATGGCAAAACCACACTTTTAAAATATCTTGCCTATACCTACAGTAATCGCGCCTATGGGGACTACAAAGCGCCGAAGTTTATTCCCTTTTTGCTGTACTTATCCCGTTGTGTCAAATTTATAAATCAAGACGATTCGCTCGAATTACCGCAACTGTTAACCGATCATGCCCATAAATTATTAGAGAATCAAGAATGTACTGCTCCTGATGATTGGGCAAAAAATTTGCTTTTAAATGGGCAAGCATTGGTGATGTTGGATGGTTTTGATGAAATACCAAGTTCTGAGGAGCGCGTCAAAGTTAGTGCTTGGCTCAATGGCGAGATGCAAAAATATAGAAAATCAGTTTTTATCCTGACTTCGCGCCCAACCGCCTACAGATTGGATTATCCAAATAAAAAGCTATTCATGACTCATGTTACGCAGAAGCCTAAAAAGGTTTCAGAGACTGCCATTCCAAGTGAGATTGCTGCAAAGCCTTGATATATAATTTGGATTTGAGAGCGAAGTGATTGAGCTTAGAATTAAGTTTGAG
>JBIKYZ010000167.1:0-11498 GCA_044354985.1 Pseudanabaena sp.
TGACAATTATTGGCATAATGGGTTTAGGGATAATGATTTGTTTTCGGTTGAAAGTTGAAACTCTCATTATCCCTTTTCGCTTAATCCCGCTCTTTCTTTGCTTCAATCTTGTCCAAAGTCCAATGATGGAGAATTAAAAGAAATTACTCTAGAGCAACGCACAGGAGCTAGTGAGTCTTTGATTAATCAGAGAATTAGAGAGATGACCACAGGAATTGACTATCATTTAGGTCATCGAAATTGCGAACATTTTGCTTATTATGTTACTGGCTACACAGGTTATTCCAAGCAAAGTGTTTCTCATATGTTTACTGATCACGATCCATTTACAAGTAATTCTATGATTCAAAATATCCGCCAACTAAAAGATGAGATTTTGAGGTCTAGTCATTGTGGCGTAGTTGGCTTATCTAGAGGAGACTTTAAAGATTCTACTCTTGTTGGCAAACTAAACGATGGTCATTATGTCTATCACTACAGCCATCCTTTAGGTGGTCAACATCTATATGTAACTACTATTCCTAAATCTCAAAACTTTGAAGCTAGTTATGATTCAGTTCTTCTAGCGTACTATGGCGCATTTATAGGAAGAGGTGAAATCCTGAGTATTGTTAGAAAAGTAAGGGGATGCTAAATATCTAAACTAATGATCGCGGTAAACTTCACGGCGATGACCAACTGAGACAACCACAACGACCAAAACCTTATCAATAATTTGATAGAGAACGCGATAATTTCCTACCCTGACCCGATAAATATCCTTTTCCCCTGATAGCTTCTTAACTCCAATAGGTCTTGGCTCATTGACTAAGGATTGAATCGTGAGCGTTATATCCTGACGAATCTCAAGCGATAAAGCTTTTATTTGTCGCGCCGCCTTTGGCAATATTTGCACCTCATAGGACATCTAAACTAACTCTCCCACCACCGAATCCCAAGGAATTGGCTGCTCACCTAATCTTTCTGACTCAGCGATCGCATCCAGAGCATCTTGCAAATCTAAACGATCTTCTAGATCGGATTCTTCTAAAAAATCAACCAACTCTCTAGGTGTAGTATCTAGAATCTTTGCCAGCGTAAAAATAGAAATCTGCGGCGTATCGTTAAAATAGAGCAAACCCTGAGAATCTTCTTGCTTTAACCATGCCAAAAAGCGATCGGGCGTAGTTCCCAAAACATCTGCTGAAGTTTCTAAATCAACAGTTAACTTTGCCATAATTTTACTCAATAGCTAAAAAGTAAGAGGCATGAGTGCCATCTGAATTTAATTTTACTCTAAATATTCCACACCATCTCGATACACGAAGAACCAATGCTCTATGGCATCCGCTATCGTCCCAATTACAAGATTGCGATCGCCGAAATCTTTTCCGAAATCTTAAGAGATCGGCTTTTGTCTTTCTGCTAGAAAATATCCAATCATGATGCCAAAAGAACTTGCAACCAAATCACCGATATCAAAGGTGCGATTGGGTGAACGTGATTGGGCTAACTCTTCGATAACAGTGAATACAAAAAACAACAATGGAAATAAAGGCAATGCTTTAGACCAAAATTTTACTGTGCGCCATTTCCCAGCCATCTGCCCCAAAAAAGTTGCTAGCCCATAGAGAAACACATGACCAGCTTTATCATTTTTAGTCAGATATTCTGGAAGGGCATGGTTATAGGCAAGCACAATGATTAATGTAAATACAAGCAGGTAAATTACAACCAGAATTTTCCAAACTAACTTGTTCGATTTCATGGGAAAGATTTTAACTCAAGGTAATTTAGAGCGAGGAAGGCACATCTATCCATTTTTTCTGCTGGTGAGACTCTTGGGTTAAATCCATAAGCAACTGCGACCATGCCCCCTCATAGAGACTCGGAGTCATCGGCTGTCCTGATTGAATTGACTGCACCCAGCGATCGCATATAGCTAGCACAGGCGCAAGACGACCATCGGTATATGTCTTGGGGAGTTCATATTCGGATGGGATCGGTACGACTTCCATTTCTGTGCGATCAATTTTGCCTTGGCGCAAGCTGAAGCCATGTACATAATCCGATTGATTAGAACTACCCAATACAAGCGTTCCATTTTCACCGTAGACCGTCAGCCAATGCCCACGACCGCGATAGGTGACAGTACTCAGAGTAATATTGCAGGGAGTTCCATCGGCAAGTTCTAAGAGAATGTTACAGGTATCATCGGCATCAACGAGGCGCATAACACCATTAGCATCGGGGCGTTCAGTAATGCCTGTGCTGAGTTGACCTGAGAGACTCTTGATATCCTCAAATAACCAGCGCACATAATCAAAAGCATGGGAACCGATCGCACCTAATGCACCGCCACCAAATTCCTTTTGGCTATACCAATTCCAAACCCGCTTAGGATCGGCGCGACCTTGTACCAACCAATCAATTTGAATCAGCCTTTTTTTACCCACATGATTCTGATCTAGTAGATGTTTGAAATATCGCCATTGCGGAACACAACGAAATTCAAAGTCAGTAGCAGTGATGACTTGACGCTTTTGGGCAAGTTGATACAGCGCGATCGCCTCTTGAGCATTGATCGTCACAGGCTTTTCTAGCAAAATATGCTTGCCAGCTTCGATAGCGGCTTTTGCCTGTTCATAATGAAAACTTGGCGGTGTGGAGATGGTAACTGCTTGGACTTGTTGCAGTGCGAGTAAATCTTCAAGGCGATCGCAAGCGTGAGGAATGTTAAATTTATCAGCTATTTGCTGAGCTTTGATGCGATCGCGATGGTACACCGCCACAACTTCTGTATCAGGATGAATTTGCAGAGCAGGAATATGGATAAGCTGTCCAAATCCTGTCCCAATAATACCAACACCAATTTTCGACATGTTTTTTATTGTTTGAATGATTTGAGTCGGACTTACCCCCTTTAATTCCCCCTTGCAAAGGGGGAAAACTAGAAATCTTATTCCCTCCCCTTTGTAAGGGGAGGGTTAGGGTGGGGTAAATTTTAAATAAGAAACCACTTTAGAAAGAGTGCTTTGCACTCTTTCTAAAACTCTATTCCTGCTTGAGCTTTGACACCTTGCTCTCTAAAAGGATGTTTGACAAGTTCCATTCTCGTTACTAAATCAGCAACTTCAATTAGTTCAGGAGGTGCGCCTCGACCAGTGAGAATCACATGGGAATCAGCAGGTTTCTCTTTTAAACCAGCAATTACCGTTTCCACATCAAGATAGCCGAGTTTGAGAGCAATATTTACCTCATCTAGCAAGACTAGTTTGTATTCAGGATTTTTGATATAGCCCAGCCCCACTTCCCAAGCTTCTTTAGTTTTAGCAATATCGCGATCGCGGTCTTGGGTTTCCCATGTGAAGCCTTCGCCCAAAGCCTGAAAAACTAGTTGATCCTGCCACATTTCAAAAACTTTCTTTTCCGCAGGTTCCCACGCACCTTTGATAAATTGGACGATCGCTACTTTATATCCATGTCCTAGCGATCTCAATACCATCCCCAGCGCGGCGGTAGTTTTGCCCTTGCCGTCACCAGTATTAATGATGATCAGCCCTTTTTCGAGGTTACGCTTTGCGACTCGCTGATGTTGCACTTCTTGGCGGCGTTGCATCTTGGTGCGATGTTGTTCAGCGGTAAGTTCAGTCATAAAGGATTCCTGTTGAGCGGCAGTCAAGTATTGAGTTGCTAAAACATTTTATCGCAACCGTCATAATGCTTAGAAAAAATTAACCCCAAAAAGTTAGGGTCGGTTACTTCGCAACCAACCCTAACTTTTTGGGGTTTTGTTGGTATATTTAGCCTTGACGCTACAACGGCTGAATATGTTTAAGAAAATCTTCTCCTATGGTTTGCTTGCGTTTGTACCGATATCGGTCATTGGTCACTTGCTAGGATGGAATTCGACGCTGGTGTTTGTGACCTCAGCGATCGCAATTTTGCCCTTAGCAGGTTGGCTTAGCACCGCAACTGAGGAAATCTCGGTAGTTTTAGGGCCTTCATGGGGCGGTTTGTTAAATGCGACTTTTGGTAATGCGACGGAGCTAATCATTGCGATCGTAGCTCTGAATGCAGGATTTACTAGCGTGGTTAAAGCTAGCATCACGGGTTCAATCATTGGCAATCTATTACTGGTAATGGGCTTGTCCATGTTTTTGGGTGGACTACGTTATAAAGAACAGGAATTTCAGCCAACCATGGCGCGATTAAATGCTTCAGTCATGAATTTGGCTGTAATTGCAATTTTGTTACCAACGGCTGCAAATTTTACAACTACGGGGATCAGTGAAGAAATTTTGCAAAAGCTATCGATCTCGGTAGCGATCGTGCTGATTGTTGTTTATTGTTTAACGCTCCTCTTCTCAATGAAAACCCATGCCTATCTCTATGATGTGGGCAAATCTGAAGCGGATGATGCTGAGGAGTTAGAAGGACATCCACAGGAGATCAATCTTAAATTGTGGATTTCCGTTCTATTGGGAGTAACTTTATTAGTCGCTTTGGAATCAGAGCTTTTAGTGGGAACTTTAGAAGAGGCGACAGCCCAACTCGGCTTAACAGAACTATTTACTGGGGTAATTCTCTTGCCAATTATTGGTAATGCTGCTGAACATACAACGGCGATTACGGTAGCGATGAAGAACAAAATGGAACTATCGGTATCGGTTGCCGTGGGTTCGAGTATGCAAATCGCGCTATTTGTTGCTCCTTTGCTGGTGATTATCGGTTGGTTTATGGGTCAACCGATGGATTTAAACTTTAATCCCTTTGAGTTAGTGGCGGTTGCTGTGGCGGTACTGATTGCCAACTCGATTAGTTCTGACGGGCGATCGAATTGGCTAGAAGGCTCTTTACTAGTAGCGACATACGCAATTCTAGGCTTTGCTTTCTATTTTCAACCAGTCTAAACAAAAGCGGCGCATTGCGCCGCTTTTGTTTTAATCGCTATACAATCTCCGAAAGCGTGGATCAAGTTTGGCACTTTTCTCTCGATTACATTTAGCACAAAGAGTTTGGAGATTGCTCAAGTCATTAGCTCCACCTTGTGCTAGCGGAATAATATGATCGACTTGTAAGCTTTTAGCAGTAAGGTCAATTTTGTGACAGCTTTGACATTGATAATTATTCCGCTCAAAAACACATTTTCTAGCTTCAGGGGGGATTTGAATACGAGGTGTTTTGTCGTTCATTGCAGATAGCCAGTAATTAAGAAGTCTGTACCAATTTGTTGAAACTGCGATCGCTCTAGACTCATCGCATCAGTCATCATCATTAATCCTAGATCATCAATAGGACTAGGAGCCGTAAATCCCCCAATTAACTTAGGCGCAATAAAAGCATAAACTTTTTGTACCATTTTAGCCTTAATGGCAGCCGCACCTAATCGCCCTCCACATTCCCATAAAACTGTATTGCAACCACGCTTACCCAACTCTTGCATTACGAATTCAGGAGATATATCATCTAATTCGAGAACTTCAACTTGGCGATCGCGTAGCTTTTGCTTTAGTTGAGGATTAATATTAGGTAAAGTGATTAGCAAAGTTTTTTCAGTATCTGTAACTTTCCACAAATTAGCTTCATCAGGCAGATCGCAGCTTTGAGTTACTATTACTCGCAAAGGGGAATGCACACTCAATCCATGGGTATTTAAGTGGGGATTATCGAGTCTAACAGTGTTGCCACCCGTAATAATTGCATCGCACCCCACTCTCAAGTCATGCACTAAATGCCGCGCTTCTGCACCAGTAATCCAATAACTATGCCCAGAAGTCGTCGCGATTTTGCCATCAAGAGTCATCGCATATTTAAAAATGCCAAAGGGCAAATTCGTTTTCATGCGATGGAAGAATGCTTCATTGAGATTCCAGCATTGCTGTTCTAAAATACCTGTAGTAACTTTTACACCTGCCGCCAGCAAGCGATCGCGACCAGTCCCAGATACTTGTGGATTAGCATCGATCGCACCAATGACAACCTCACCAATTCCTGCTTTGATAATAGCTTCCGAACAAGGCGGCGTGCGTCCGTAATGATTGCAGGGCTCTAGGTTGACGTATAAAGTAGCATCTCGCAGATCCTCACCCGTTTGTTGTGCAGCACGAATTGCGAATATCTCTGCGTGAGGTTCCCCTGCCTTAGGATGGAAGCCTTCACCTAATATCTGTCCATTTTTCACAATTACACTTCCCACCATTGGGTTTGGGGCAGTTTGCCCTCTCGCTTTTTGAGCCAAATCAATACAGCGTTGCATCCAGCGATCGTGCTGTGTAGCTGATTCTTTATCTACTTTTTCTAGCATTTAGGATAGAATTCACAGCGCTTTGCGCTGACATAAAAAACAAAGAAATTTTTGAAAGTGAGGCAAAGCGTCACTTTCAAAAATTTCTTTTTACAAATTGTGATGGAATTCGCTTTACAAAGCAGCTTCTTTTTTAAGCTTGTCGCGATCGCTAATTTTCGTAGTTGGAGACTGAAGCGCAAAGTAGAGCTTATTCAAAGCACTGAGATAGGCTCTTGCTGAAGCAACGATGATATCAGTATTTGCTGAATGTCCAGAGAGAGTCCCAACATCAGGATGTTTAAGACGAATGGTGACTTCGCCGAGAGCATCGATACCTGCGGTAACTGACTGCACTGAGTACTCGATCAATTGATTTGGGACACTTACAATGCGATTAATCGCTTTGTAAATCGCATCAACAGGACCAGTCCCCACCGAAGCATCAGTAATTTCTGCACCATCGGGCATGACGATCGTGACTGTCGCTGTAGGAATGGCGCGATCGCCACAGCTTACTTGGACATGATCGAGTTTGAAAGCTTCGGGTGCATGACGAATTTCATCGTTCACGATCGCCTCTAAGTCGCGATCGCTAATTTCCCGCTTTTTATCAGCAAGTTCCTTAAACCGCACAAAGGCTGCATTAAGTTCTTGTTCCGAAAGCTCAAAACCAAGCTCTTTAAGGCGAGAACTCAAGGCATTGCGTCCTGAGAGCTTCCCAAGCACGATCAAATTGTCGGTTAAACCAATGGATTGAGCATCCATGATTTCGTAGGTGAGGCGATTTTTCAATACACCGTCTTGGTGGATACCCGACTCATGAGCAAAGGCATTAGCGCCGACGATCGCTTTATTGGGCTGCACCAACATGCCCGTAAGATTGGACACAAGGCGAGAAGTTTTGTAAATCTGCTTTGTGTCAATATTGCAGAGTGGCGCAGTTGATTCCGCAGGACGACCGAGGAAACTATTGAAATAGGCGCGGCGCACATGCAAAGCCATCACTAACTCTTCAAGGGCGGCATTGCCTGCGCGTTCACCGATGCCGTTAATCGTGCATTCCATTTGACGCGCCCCATTTTTGGCAGCCTCAAGGAAGTTCGCCACAGCCAAGCCAAGATCATTGTGACCATGCACCGAGATAATGGCGCGATCAATATTTGGCACATTTTCTTTGATCCCTTTGATCAAGGCTCCAAATTCAGAAGGAGTCAAATAGCCGACCGTATCGGGGATATTGACAGTGCTAGCACCTGCCGCAATCGCCGCCTCTAATACTTGGTAGAGAAACTCAGGATCAGAGCGCCCTGCGTCCTCAGGTGAAAACTCGACATCTGCAACTTTTGATTTGGCAAAGGCAACCATCTCTGGCACGATTGCCAAAACTTCAGCGCGAGTTTTCCGAAGCTTATATTCCAAGTGAATGTCAGAGGTAGCAAGAAACGTATGAATTCTCCCCTTAGCCGCAGGTTTAACCGCTTCGGCAGCCGCTTCAATATCGCCTCTAGTAGCCCTTGCTAAACCGCAAATCGTGGGACCATTCTCTGTGCCAACGAGCTTAGCAATTTCTTGGACAGCATGGAAATCGCCTTTGCTGGCAAAGGGAAAACCCGCTTCAATAATGTCTACACCAAGTCGAGCCAGTTGCTGCGCGATTAGCAATTTTTGCTCCACGTTCAGAGTTGCGCCTGGGGACTGTTCGCCATCGCGCAATGTGGTATCAAAAAAGATAATGCGATCCTGAGCAACGTTAGACTCTTGGGGTGTTACTGATGTAGACATAATGCGTTATTTCATGAATATATATTGTGAAAGCGTAACGACGAAATTAGGCATAATTCTCTGGCAACTAGTTTGTTGAACTACTGCGATCGCCTCAAAATTATGCTAATGCAATCTTAGCCTTTTTCTTTGAAAATGGTAAGTCAAGCTTATATAGCCTTAGCCACTTTTATCAAGACAAATCAAAACCCAAATAGTGAGAGGTGGCGCTTCGCACCGCCTCTCACTATTTGGGTTTTATGTCCTAACAAGAATCGCAACAGCTAAGCCTATTAGCATAAAAGTCAGAAAAATCAAAAGTCCAAAGCTAAAGACAATACTAAGTATTGCCTTTAGCTTTGGACTTTTGGTTTGCTAAATGGATATTTAATATACTCCGCAATAATTACAAGACAATACATCACGTCACGATTTCCTATCAATTTTAATTATTGTTTCAACTTTTAAGGGTATTCATCATTTTTTGTTAAATTTGATACAGTAAAAATAAATTAATTATGTAATCGGCAAGACGAAGGCGGAGTCGTAAATAAGTATGTTTGGCAAAATCAGAGAAGCGCGTTTTCAAGAAGGTCGTCAAGATCGTGATAGGGGCATACTACCTCGCAAGAAAAATTCTGATTATCTTGAGGGATATCTAAAGGATAGACCTGGTGGTTTAGATATGGTCATGCAATATTTCCCAACGGCGGAGGATTATATGAGATGGAAGTTAAATCACATAAAATCATCATTCTAGTGCTTTTTCATGTCATGAATTTTCACCAATCAGCACCAAGAAGATAGTCGTGCCGACTATCTTCTTGGTGCTGATTGCAGTTCATATTTCCCTTGTTAAAGGAGAACGTTCTAAACTAGCAGAACTTGCTGTAGCTTTACTTTAGCCAGAAAGCAATAATTTTTTTTAAACATTTCTTTCGGATGCTTTAAAAAAATTAAATATGCTAGGCTATGGCAACTGTTTGAGAGTTTCGATGCCGCGCATGGAGTCTTTACCTGAATCTTCACAACCGCATGGCGATCTGGTAAAAAAAGATCGCGAATTGCAGATTGGCGATCTAGTCAATCACCAGTCTAAACTAGGCAGATCAGATTTACCAGAAATTGATCCGCGTGATCGCTTTACATGGTCAAACTTTTTTGTAGTTGTAAGTATTCCCTTGGTAGGTAGCTTGGTGGGGCTAGGGATAATTTATCTAGCCAATCCCTTGGCGATCAGTTGGCTAGCATCTTCTGATGCTCCTGCTTTTTACTCTAATTCATTATGGAATATTCCGAAAAGCATCCCGCAAATCCAAGCTGAATTAGGGCGTAGTTTCCTGAAGCTCGGCGAAAGTTACAATCTCAAAACGGGTGAAACCATTTATACGGTTTTGGAAACAGAAACCCAGAATATTCGTGAAATTCGTTTCTATCAAACCATTTGGGATCGGGGTGTTGAGAAATACCTATTAGTCAGCACAACTACAGTTGCAGGTATTGACGAATATTTTGTGCGATCGCCAAAGTTTAAATATTCTACTGAAGACATTCCTGAGCGAATGCGACCAGACCGCAATCGACTTCCACTCAAAAAATTATCTCTATTAAACAATCCTCCCTCTCAATTCAATGGAATTTGGTTTAGTACAACGGGGAATATCGGCGGTATTGCCTATGGACAAATCTATTACTTTTCCAACGATAAGCGATCGCAGCTAGTAGAACTAGATACATGGACTAGCCCAGTAGGAGAGCTTCCTATATGGCGCAATGCTTTACCAAGCAATTCTAATTCTGTACAATTAGTGGTTAATCAAACTCAAGCATATGAACCTTCTTTACTGATTTTTCAACCAGAAGAAGTGATCGTTAGTTCCATACGCAAAGTGCAATTGCGTCAGGTAACTTTAAATGAAGCGAAGGGTCAACCCAAAGCTTATCAAGATGCGTTGGTGATGGCGAGCGTTGGGCTATGGTCACCTGCATTGGGCAAATTCAATCTGATGGTGGATGATTTGAGATCTCAAGGGAAACAACTTTCGCCATTTTTACAAGAACAGTATGACTTGATTGCATTGCACGCCAAAATCACCTCAGACCAAGCCCAGAATCCTAATTCTAGTTTAGGAGAAAAAGCACTAGTTAATATTATTGATGGAAGATGGAGCGAGGCTTTGGAGATCGCCAATGATACAGCATACAAAGGCGATAAAATTGCCGAAATGTTAGCCAAATATCATCCTCACATTTGGCAACGAGTGATGACAATGTTGACTTTTACTGGAGCCAAGGAAATTAAGCTATGGGGCGGATTGGTTGTTCTACAGCGTAACGGGTTACGCCGTGCCGAGCATTGGCTACGGGAGCAGAAAGTCGATCCTAAAGAATCCAATCAATTATTGCAACGTCTCGATCTTGCTCCTGTTACTCTTGACCCGAGACAATTAATCGGAACAGTTGCCTACATTGGTAAGGGAGACGCTGGATCGGAATGGTTTTTGCCACCACCAAAGCTCGAATCAGGGCAAGGCTGGTATGAAGTCAACATCAATTTGATTAAGGACGGTGATAAGTGGAGTAATGCTCCATTTAGCGAACTTAGCGATCGCTCATCAATTTTGTTATGGAGAATTTTAGGGCTTTCTATCAATAGTAGTCTGGGAGTAGTACTATATGACCCCAACGGTAAATCGCAAACAGCAACTTTAACTGCCCATTCCCTCTGGGTTAGCGATAATGGAAGCCTTAGAATTCTTGCTTCAGGAGAGGTTGCGCTTGCCCCTTTGCTAAATAAAAGTATTCTTCAACCTCTTGTCACTAGCGGCGGTGGATTTAATCCACCTAATGGATCTCCTGTCGAATGGCAATCCCTCTCATCAACAACGATTGAACGCATAGTTAGGACTATGTATCGCGAGTTGCAGCGCAATGGTGAAGTTTCACTCAGCATCGAGGATTTCGGTGTACTAGTGCAGCAGCAATGGACTCTGACCTCGGTAAGTCTCGATGGCACTGGAAAGCCTGAATATTTACTATTGCTCGATCGCGAAAAAGTTGATCTAGGTGATCGTCATTATCCTTTAGCGATCGCTTTTTCTAGTGATGGTTCTCTCATCTTCAGTGATATGAGTGGAGGCAGAATCTGGATAGATGTTTTGCCAAGCAGTATTGATGGACAAATCCTCACGCTTCGGAATGGACGTTACGAAGTGTGGAACTTCCGTTAGCCAAGTCTTTATAAAACCCGACAATAGAATGACGATGCAAAGCGCTGTCATTCTATTGTCGGGTTTTATAAACACAAAATGGCGTAGCCATTTTGTGTTTTGGTATTATTAACTCACCTTACGCAGATAGAAAATCCAGAGATTTGATTTAGATAACTCACCTTACGCAGATAGAAAATCCAGAGATTTGATTTAGATAAAAGAGTCTGAGAATGTATACTGAAACAAAGTTTGAACGT
>JBIKYZ010000168.1:0-11496 GCA_044354985.1 Pseudanabaena sp.
TATGTGCTACTCTTGGTTTAGTTTCGATGAAGCAATTACGTTCAAACTTTGTTTCAGTATACATTCTCAGACTCTTTTATCTAAATCAAATCTCTGGATTTTCTATCTGCGTAAGGTGAGTTGATCAGTAATTTACAGTACGATCGCCGATCTTGTAGCGTGCGTTAATGAAATGTAGCGCACATTTTTGATGTTTGTTATTCATGCGTTACGCTGCGCTAACACATGCTAATGCTGGGCGATCGCATAAGCAAAATTAGTTTTGCGCGATCGCAAATAGAGCATTTAAAGCGATCTCCACATCAGGAAAAGCTTGCATAGTAACAGTATCATTGCTATTCAAAATCAATTCTTCACAATAGCTTCCATCCTCTGGTTGACGGAACATGTAAACTTGTCGTTTTTGTAAATCGAGAATCCAATATTCTAAAACTTGATTTTTGCCATAAATACGCGCTTTTTGCTTACGATCTTTTGAGATAGTCCAATCAGCAACTTCTATCAACAGATAAATATCAGGGGCTTCAGGATGTCTAAATGAATACTCATTAGCATCAAACCTGACAACAGCAATATCTGGTTCTGGCTCAGAATCATTCCCTAATGTCACGGGCAACTGTATGCGAATTTCGGCGCGATCGCCTAGCAATTCAAATAGCAATCTACTACTACGTTGTACACTTGCCGCATGAAATGGTCGTTGTGGAGTCATACAAACAATCTTTCCTTCCAAAAGTTCTACGCGATCGTCCTCATCTAAAACTCCCACCTCGATCATTTGGTGATAGTCCGCGATCGACCAAAGATGAATTTGAGGTTCTTGTTCTTGTTCTGTTTCAATTACAGTTGCTTGCATGATATTTCTGCTCACAGCTTAGTTATGTTGATTTTAGCAAAAATAATAAAGCCGTGCGATCGCCAATCTTTTAGCGTGCATTAACGAAATGTAACGCACATTTTTGATATTTGTTATTAATGCCTTATGCTGCGCTAACACATGCTAATAAAGTAGAATCTCTAGCGATCGCTAAAGCAAATCAGGACGGCGCTGTTTTGTTCTTAAAATTTGTTGTTCCTTTCTCCATTCCGCTATCAACTTATGATTGCCCGATCGCAATACTTCAGGAACTTCCCAACCACGAAATATAGGAGGTCTTGTATATTGTGGATAATCTAATAATCCATCTTCAAAACTTTCAAACTTGAGTGAATCTTCTTTCCCAACTGTCCCTGGACGTAACCGCACCACTCCATTAATCAACGCTAGTGCAGGAATCTCACCACAGGTAAGAACAAAATCGCCAAGAGAAACTTCACGAGTGACTAAATGCTCACATACCCGCTCATCAACTCCCTCATAACTGCCACAAATGAGAACTAGCTGATCGAAAGATACTAACTCCTTAAATAGATCCTGCTTCATCGGCTCACCCTGCGGAGTTAAGTAAATAATTTCGCGCTTGGGCAAAATTGGCAATGACTCAACTGCCGCAAAAATTGGATCGGGCTTCATCAACATGCCCACACCGCCACCGTAAGGTTCATCATCGACGCGATGGTGTTTATCAATGGTGAAATCTCTAGGATTAGTCAGATATACATCGGCAATTTGATTTGCGATCGCCTTACCCAGCAAACTTGTTTGCAATGGCGAGGTAAAAAATTCAGGGAACAGGGTGACAATATCTATACGCATAAATAAATTCTATAGTAGAGGGCAGCGCTACGTGCTTCCATCTACCTTTTAAAATCGCGATGCTGTCTGTTGCTGAAACTGAAAAAATAATTTTAGATCTGGTCAAACCTTTTGATCCTGAAATCGATAGTGAAATTTTGCCCTTGTCGAAAGTGCTAAATCGAATTCTTGCCGAAGACATTAGCAGTAAACTCGACTTTCCTCATTGGGACAACTCAGCGATGGATGGCTATGCTTTGCGCTATGCCGATTTAGATAATTTACAGGGATTAAAACTAGCGATCGCTTCAGATGAAATTCCCGCAGGTGTCGCAATTTCTCAGTCATTAAATCAAGGCGAATGTGTAAGGATTTTTACAGGCGGCATGTTGCCTCTTGGCGCAGATACGATCATCATGCAAGAAGATACAGAACGAATTGATAATTTTTTGTATCTAAAAGTAAAACCGACTCAAGGCGAATATGTGCGCCGCAAAGGAGAATATATTCAAGCAGGTATGACTCTGCTCAAGGTAGGAACAACATTAGGAGCTACAGAAATTGGGGCTTTAGCCTCAGCAAGATGTCAAACAGTTAAAGTTTATCGACAACCAAAAATAGCAATTATTTCCACAGGCAATGAATTAGTCAGCCTTAATAGTTCCAATCCGCTTCAGTTAGGACAGATTATTGATTCAAATCTATATGCATTATCGGCATTGCTCGAACAATCAGGAGCGATCGCAATTCCTTTTGGGGCAGTGCGTGATCATCAAATCGAATTGGAATCTGTAGTGCAAAAGGCGATCGCCTCAGCCGATATTGTCATTTCCACAGGCGGCGTTTCTGTTGGTGATTATGACTATATTGAAGAAATACTCGAAAAAATTGGTGCTGATATTCATGTGCGTTCGGTAGCGATTAAGCCAGGAAAACCTTTAACAGTCGCTTCCATTGGATCTATTCTTAATGTGAATAGAAGTGAGGATAAAGTCCTCTATTTCGGAGTTCCTGGAAATCCTGTTTCGGCAATGATGATCTTTTGGAGATTTATTCGTGGCGCGATCGCCAAATTAAATGGATCGCATAAAACTCACTGGTATCCACAATTTATCAAAGCTACCACTACAGAGGATTTACACTCACAAGGACGGCGCGAAACCTATTTATGGGGGACATTAACTTATCAAAAAGGAAGCCCCATTTTTCAGCCTGTGAAGAATTATAGTTCTGGGAATCTGATTAGTGCGATCGGTACAAATGCTTTAGCAGTAATGCGAGTAAATCAAACCTATTTACCTGCGGGAGATGAAGCAATTATTATGTTAATCTAATCATAATTTCCCAATTTGACATTAGGTTATAAAGTTACACCAATACACAAAATAGCTAGGCTATTTTGTATGTTTAAAACTATAACTAGGTTTAGTTTTTAATTCTCAAAAGTATGCCGACACTTTTATGAATTGGGATTACAGCAAACTTCATTGAAACGAACCACAATGAAATTCTAAAAGTGTTGCTAGACAATACTTTTTAAAATTTATTGGTTCGGGTTTTAGAGCGAAGCTTTGTAACTGTATAATCTAGGGGCATCAACAAAAGACAACATCACAAGTTTATGTGTCATTGACAACTATCGGTATCAAGCACATGTATGCAAAGTTCTCCTCTAATGTATTGGGCATATTTTCTGGCTGCTAGCATCATTGAGGATGTTCTTCTTATGCCATTAGATAAAAATAATTTAACTAATGAAAACATAGTTACCCTTTTGAGAGGATATAGAATTTCTCCCTCTGAGCCTTTACAGCAGCAGCTAATTGAAATTCATATGGGTTTGATCCGTGAAACGATCACTTCTTTACCAATCTCTTTAATTAACCAAAAAAATATTGGTGAGCGTCGTTCTAGCGATCGCTCAGACAGAAACGAACGTCGAGTATCTAATCGCAGAGTTGGGGAACGCAGATCAAGCGATCGCGAATTGCTCGAAGTTGGCAAACAAGGCTTAAAAAAAGCGTTAACTCAATTTAATCCTGAGACAAATCCAAATTTTTCTGAATTTGCGCGATCGCATATTCACCAGCATTTAGAGAATTTTTTGCAAAGACAGTATCTCGACAGTCGGAATGAGCCTCAAGAAGTCGAAGAGGCTGATCCGCAAACTACAATTACCCGAAAACAAGAAACTCTGGAAATTTTACAAGCCTATCGCACTAACCCATCCATAAAACTGCGGAATAAATTAGTTAACCTGAATATTGGCTTGGTTCGTCGCGAAGCCTATCATTGGAAAAACCAATGCCAAGAAAGCTTTGAAGACTTGATGCAGGTTGGGTCGATTGGTTTAATTAATGCGATCGAGCGATTTGATGTTACTAAAGGAAACGCTTTTAGCTCTTTTGCTGTGCCATATATCAAAGGAGAAATCCAACATTATCTCCGTGATAAAAGCCCGACGGTGAGAATGCCTCGCGCTTGGCTGACCACCTATAACCAAGGCTGTAAGATCATTCGCAATAAGCGGACTGAAACTGGACAGGAGCCGTCAAGCCAAGAAGTAGCTAACGAGCTAGGTATTACTGTTAATGAATGGTATGACATTAAACTCGCCTGCCAAAACCGATCGCCAATAAGTCTTGACACGCCAATCGATCAAAGTGAAGATAGCTCGACATCCATTGGAGATCTAGTTACTGATCACAAATATCAAAGTTTTCAACTTGCCCAAGAAGATAATATTCGGCTCCAACAAGCTCTTGATCTCTTAGAAGATCGCACCCGTGAGGTTGTCGAGTTTGTATTCCTCAAAGAATTTACCCACCGTGAAGTTGCTGAGACTTTAGGCATTAGTGCCGTCACTGTTTCACGACAACTCAAAAAAGGCTTAATCGCCCTCAAAAAGATTTTGGCTACACCCATCGAATAAAAAAGCGCTCACCAAAGGTGAGCGCTTTTTTAATAAGGTTTTCCTTATTTAGATAGCAGTTGTAGCTTGCAATCTAGCGCGAGCAATACTTAAACTTTGCTCAGCTTGAATTTTGCCTTGCTTATCTTCAGCCTTAATACCAGCCAAAGCTTGCTCAGCATCTGCAAGTTTTTTACGCGCTTCTTCAGCATTGATCGTGCTGCCTAATTCGCCACTACGAACCAAGACGGTTACTTCGTTTTCTTCAACTTCAGCAAAACCACCCGTAAGAGCGATCGCAGCCCAAGCTTTATCCTTACGAAAACGCAACACGCCTGTTTCCAGTGCCGAAATCAGAGGTGCGTGACCAGTCAAAATACCCAATTGCCCTGAAGAACTAGGTAAAATCACTTCCTCTGCGACAGTATCCACAATCGTTTGATCTGGGGCAATTACTTTTACAGTTAGGGTCATGATCTACTTACCAGCTTTTAACTTTTCAGCTTTTTCGATTACTTCATCAATGTTGCCAACGAGGTAGAACGCTTGCTCAGGAAGATCATCGAGTTCACCCTTAAGGATGCGATCGAATCCACTGATGCTTTCTTCGAGGGTGACATATTTACCAGGAGAACCTGTGAATACTTCAGCAACGAAGAATGGCTGAGACAAGAAACGTTCAATTCTACGGGCGCGGGCTACAGCCAACTTATCATCTTCAGAAAGTTCATCTAGACCCAAGATCGCGATGATATCTTGAAGTTCTTTGTAACGCTGAAGAATTGCTTGTACACCGCGAGCGACACGGTAATGCTCGTCACTGACGACACCTGGTTGCAACATTGTCGAGGAAGAATCAAGAGGGTCAACCGCAGGATAAATACCCTTAGAAGCCAAACCACGAGACAACACGGTGGTTGCATCAAGGTGGGCAAATGTGGTTGCAGGAGCTGGGTCAGTCAAGTCATCCGCAGGTACATAAACCGCCTGTACGGAGGTAATGGAACCTTCGGTGGTTGATGTAATGCGCTCTTGTAAAGCACCCATATCTGTTGCGAGTGTGGGCTGATAGCCTACAGCCGATGGCATCCGACCAAGCAGTGCCGATACTTCCGAACCAGCTTGAGTAAAGCGGAAAATATTGTCAATGAACAACAATACGTCTTGCTTGGAAACATCACGGAAATATTCCGCCATGGTCAAGGCGGTTAAGCCAACACGCATACGCGCTCCAGGTGGCTCGTTCATTTGACCATAAACAAGAGCGAGGTACTGAAGTACGCCCGATTCTTTCATTTCATGGTAAAGGTCATTACCTTCGCGGGTACGTTCGCCGACACCGCCAAACACCGACACACCAGAGTGCTTTTTAGCGATGTTGTTAATTAATTCTTGAATTAATACGGTTTTGCCTACGCCAGCACCACCGAATAGTCCAATTTTGCCACCACGACGATAGGGTGCAAGAAGGTCAATTACCTTAATGCCCGTTTCAAAGGTGCTTGGCTTGGTTTCTAAAGATGTAAATGCAGGAGATGGACGGTGAATTGGGAATTTTTCTTCGGTTACAACGGGACCTAATTCATCGATAGGTTCGCCCAACACGTTAAAAATTCTGCCTAATGTATTAGGTCCGACAGGAACAGAAATTGCTGCGCCTGTATCGGTTACACTCATACCTCTAACGATGCCGTCAGTGGTACTCATTGCCACAGCTCGAACTTGATTTCCACCTAGTAATTGCTGAACTTCACAGGTGACATTAATGTCTTGTCCTGCGGAGTTACGACCAGTTACGATAACGGCGTTATAAATTTCGGGGACTTTGCCACTTGGGAACTCGGCATCAACAACAGGGCCAATGACCTTAGTGATGCTCCCTACTGATACTTTCTCTGCGGTTGTTACCATGCTTGCTGTTTACTCCAGCCTCTAACTCAGAATCTAAAAAATTTGCAATGAAATGACGTGCAAGAAGATATACGCAAGAAAATGCAGTACACCATACAAGATCAAACTCTAATGAGTTTAACTTTTTTACACTCAGATATAAAG
This sequence comes from Pseudanabaena sp., assembly GCA_044354985.1. Classification (GTDB taxonomy): domain Bacteria; phylum Cyanobacteriota; class Cyanobacteriia; order Pseudanabaenales; family Pseudanabaenaceae; genus Pseudanabaena. The sequence continues at coordinate 6,642 of JBIKYZ010000168.1, forward strand.
CTAACCGCTTCTCAAAATATCATTTAATGGGGCTCTAAAGATCGTTGCTTTCCTGAAAACATCAATTCTCAGGGTAAAAATCGTTTTTGTTGAAAATCTGCATTTGGCAGACTTTCAACAAAAACAATTTTGGGGTTTGCTGCGCCGCAGGCGCAGCAAACCCCAAAATTGTTTTCATAACGAGAAATAAGTAGGCACGCTTAATTAATTACACATCTCAACCCGTAAGATTGCGCCCCTGTGGGGCGCAATCTTACGGGTTGAGGTAGAGTTTATTCTGCACAGGTACTTAATTATCCTGAGGAAAGCTTGGATTTTCTACTATGAGTCAGTTAGTTTTGTATATTGCGTTAAGTCTGGATGGCTATATCGCGCGAACTTGTGGAGAGGTTGACTGGCTATTTACTGACCAAGATTATGGATATGAGGATTTTTATGCGACATGCGATCGCCTTTTGATGGGGCGCAGTACCTACGAGCAGCTGCTAACTTTTGGGGAATATCCTTATTCTGGCAAGCAGGGTTTTGTATTTTCCCGAACTATCCAACACGATCGCGATGAAAATGTGAATTTTGTTGCGGGTGATCTAGTTAGCTTTGTTAAAAATTTAAAATTGCAAGATGGCAAAGATATTTGGCTAGTTGGTGGAGCCGCGATCGCTAAAACCTGTTTAGAAAACAATCTTGTCGATAGGTTTATTCTGTCGCTCCATCCCATAATTTTAGGCGAAGGCATCGCTTTGTTCCCTCAGACTCTGCCAACTTTGTCTTTAAAGTTGGATCATAGCAAGACTTTTGAGACAGGATTAGTGCAGCTTACTTATTCCAATGGTTAATACCAAAACACAAAATGGCTACTCCATTTTGTGTTTTGGGAAAAGTCCGATAAATCTAGGAAACTAATCCTTTTTGATAAAGTTCAGTCAATTCACGCAAAAAATTTAAACTCTGCTTACCAGTCATCGAGATTGGAGAAAATATATCCGAACTTGAGTATTTCAATATAATATCGCGCACTTCAGCATGATTACCAAGTTGGACAACCTTCATTGACCATAAAGCAAAATCACGATGCTCTATTTCTGAGAAATCTATCAGCTCAGCATTAACATGACGCTTATCTAAAAGAATACGATTATAGGTTTGGCTAATCACACGCCGACTGCCCTCTAGAACCTGCAAAAACATCGAATCACCAAAACTCAACATTCCCGTAATTCCTACTTTTTTGTTGTTACGTTCGGACTTTTCCAGAATTTCAACCAAGTCGGGATATTCTAGTCCTGCGATCGCCTGACTAACATAGATTAAACGATAGAGAGCCATAGATTTATCCATTGCCGAGTAATGTATATAAGACTACCAAAAATCGCCAATGATGTGTCGCACACAATTAACCCCAAAGAGAGCAGCAGTGCTTCGCACTGTTGCTCTCTTTGCGCTCTAGCTACTTATCCCAATTCACAAAAATGTGACGATATTTCTATGAATTGAAAAGCAAACCCTGTAAGGATTTTAAAAACACAAATAGGCGTAGCCTTTTTGTGTTTTGGTATTAGCTCTACTTTTTGATCCATACAGAGACTGAGCCACCATTGCAACGAAACTCCGCCCAGCCATCGTCATTGGTGGTCACAGGATCATCAACATGCTCCGTGATATCGATATAGGTACTATTTGGATGTTCGACATTCATCCATTTCTGTCCATCTTCGCCGTTACTAAGTACTACCGCCATACCACCAGAATGCTCTTCATCGCCCAATCTTGTCCAACCGATCGTATTAGGATGGTCGAAATAGTCTAACTGTTCGCCATAACAATAAGTTTGCCGTGCAAAAAGGAACTTATCAAGTAACCATTTGTGACTCTCCATCCAAATTTCGTACTCATTGCCATCTTTACCCCAATCCTTGTAATGTGCGCCGTAGTAATCGCCATAAAAAATACAAGGATATCCTTCTTGCCTTAGCAAAATCAGCGCGTAGGCAAGAGGCTTAAACCAGGCCTCGACGATTGACTCTAGGGACTGCAATGCCTGAGAGTCATGGTTTTCCACCAAGGTAACCGCGAGGGTCGGCTGATCTTTGACCAAGGTGTTTTCAAAAATTTGGCTGAGGTCATAATCCTGACCTGCTTGACTGGCGAGATGGAAATTTAAGTGCAAAGGTGCATCAAATAGATCGACCTTGCCCTCTGTAACAGCGATGAAATTATTTAAAGCTTCCACTTCGTAAGACCAATATTCTCCCACTGCAAATAGATCTCGTTTGGCATGATGGCGCACATGCTCTAACCATTCTGGAAAGAATCCTGCTGACACATGCTTAACCGCATCAAATCGGAAGCCATCGACATGGGTCGTGTCATAAATCCATTCTCCCCAATATTTGAGTTCTCCTTGCACTTCAGAATTTCGCATATCAAGGTCGCAACCCATTAAGTAATCAAAGTTCCCTTTTTCGAGATCAACGTCCTTATCAAAGGATTTACCCTTAAGCAAATAGATTGCGTCTTCACCTTCGTTATAAACGTTGTAATCGATCGCATCAAAATGCCACCAATGCCATTCCATCATCGAATACTTGCCTTTGCGATCCTCAAAAGTGAAGTGAGTCCAAGCTTTAATATGTTGATATTCGCCGATCGCCTGATTCCGATTTTCCATACTAAATGGTGTTGCTTCCATTTCTTCTTCGCGATCAGCTCCTAGTTTATGATTAAACACTACATCAGCATAAACATTAATTCCCACTTTCTGGGCGGCTTTAATGGCGCGAATATATTCGTCTTTAGTCCCATATTTGGTTCTGACTGAGCCTTTTTGATCGAATTCTCCAAGATCAAACAAGTCATAAATGCCATAACCCACATCCATACCTCCAGCTGTACCCTTATAAGCAGGTGGTAGCCATATAGATGTTATTCCAATTTTTGCTAATTCCTCAGCCTCCTCTGCTACCTGATTCCACAGACTGCCATCATCAGGCAAGTACCAGTGGAAATACTGCATCATCACGCCATTCTGATTAGACATAGCTAACATTCCCCAACATTAAGATTAAAAGACAAACTAGTAGTAAAGAAATTATTGCTTAATTTAAGAGACTAATTGAGCAATAAATATTTCAAAAAAGCTGGTGATATCCATATACATTGACAAAACACCCTGTATTAAGTTTTATGTTGTATTTAATCAAGTTATTCATTTCACTCAATAAATCACTCATGAGACTGCAAAAGTGAATTTGGAAAATAAAAAATAAAGAAAATTAAAATTATGAGTTTACAAGAAAGAGCTAAAGCAGGAGCCCAAAATATTGAAGGTAAAATTGAAGAGGCTATAGGCAATATCACTCATGATTCTTCAAAGCAAGCTGAAGGACAAGCAAAGCAAGTTGAAGCAAATATTCGTAATGCATCTGAAGATGCTAAAGACAAAGCTAAAGATGTAGCCAACATTGTCAAAGAAAAAGCTAAAGATGTAGCCAACATTGTCAAAGAAAAAGCTAAGGATGTAGCTGAATCTGTAGAGAAGAAAGCAAAAGATGTCAAAAATTCTATTAATTAAATCTGATTAACTAAAAAATCAAGATTTAAGATTTTGACATTTTAACCATCAAAAATCCACCTTTATTCTAGTATTTAGAGATGTAAGTTATTCCTTTCGGACTAATTTTTCAACTAAATTGATTCAATCCAAAACCATGCTTTTTGAGAGTAATTGGAGAACTAAAATGATTTTACAAGTTTATCGATCATTATTAAACATTGGATTAATTTCAATCCTTTCACTTACCCTAGTCTTTGGGCTTGCTGTTAAGAACAGTTCGGCAGCACAATCATTCACGCAGCTAGTTAATAATCCTCATACAGCGATCGCCTCAATGGGGAACATCAAAGCAACTGCCAAGGATCTTGAAGGTAAAACGCAAGAAGCGATCGGCAATCTAACAGGTGATGCCAAAAATCAAATCATGGGAAAGGCAAAGCAGGCTGAAGCTGATGCTCGGAAAGTAACTGAAAATATTAAAGATGGGGTGAAATTGCCAGAACGATTGAAAGCGAATGCCAAAAATCTAGAAGGAAAAACACAGGAAGCGTTCGGGAATTTGAAAGGCGATCGCCAAGATCAGATTGCTGGCAAGGCAAAGCAATTGGAGTCAAAAGCTCGTACTTTGATGGAAGATGCGAAAGATAAAGTTAAAGGAATGGTTGAGTAAGTTTCTTTCTAGCTCTTTTTAGCTTGTGATGTAGAGATTTTTATAGAGAAATCTGCAATAGAAAGCTTCCGAACTTAACTAACAAAAGGATGGAATTGTATGAGTTTTATTTGGTTTATTTTGATCGGTTTAGCTGCTGGCTGGCTAGCAGGACAACTGATGAGAGGTGGCGGATTTGGATTAGTGGGAGATATCGTTGTCGGTGTCATTGGCGCATTGCTAGGTGGTTTCTTATTTAGCACCTTTGGTGTATCTACTGGCGGCGGACTGCTTGGTAGTTTGATTGTTGCCACGATTGGCGCTGTTGTCCTCTTATTTGGGCTACGCCTGATTAAATCTGCTTAATTCTTACTTGCGATACGTTGCAACACCTAGCTTATAACAAAACACAAAATGGCTACGCCATTTTGTGTTTTTAAAACCCTTACAGGGTTTGGTTTTTAATTCACAGAAGTGTAGCCACACTTTTGTGAATTGGTATTAAACAATTAATAAGAGTTCGATTAAAAATTGGAGTTTGGAAAAAATTGAAGCAAAAAATGGATGAACGGCACATTAAGAGATGCCCAAATATTGGGCATGAGAAATCGAAGCACTAATGATTTAGGAGTACTAAGATAGTAGTATTTGCC
>JBIKYZ010000420.1:0-3441 GCA_044354985.1 Pseudanabaena sp.
GCCATTCATAGCACGCTTGCTCATCTAGCAATTGGGTTAGGGGAAATTTGATCATCTTAATCTCTGAAAATTCAAAACGACTTACTCCTATTTTGCCATTTCACCTATTTACCCAGATGAGCCACTAAAGTTCGTGGCTAAAAGCTCAAGTCGGTTAAAACCGACTGAAGAAATTCAACCCGTTTTAACGGGTTTTAGCTCTTAGCCCGCACTTGAGTGCAGGGCTTCTGCACAGCTGGTTTGAGTCAGCCTTTGGATATAATTGGATTATGACTGAGCCATTACTGCAAGATTCTGAAAGATTACAGGCGCGTTTAAAAGAAATACCTCTGGAAGCGGGGGTTTATTTTATGCGCGATCGCCATGATGGCGTGATCTACATCGGTAAATCTAAGGCTCTACGCAATCGTGTGCGATCGTACTTTCGCAGTAGCCAAGATTTGTCACCACGTATTGCGATGATGGTGCAGCTAGTCCATGAAATCGAGTTTATAGTCACAGACTCCGAAGCCGAAGCCCTCGCCCTTGAAGCGAATCTGATTAAGCAATATCAACCCTATTACAATGTCCTTCTCAAAGACGACAAAAAATATCCATACGTCTGTATTACTTGGTCAGAGGACTATCCGCGCATTTTTATTACCCGCAAACGGAAGATGGGCGGAACTAAGGATAAATATTACGGGCCATATGTCGATGTCTTCAATCTCAAACGAACATTAGGAATTATCAAACGCGCTTTTCCACTCCGTCAAAGGCCAATACCAATGTTTAAGGATCGTCCCTGTCTGAACTATGACATGGGCTTATGTCCAGGAGTATGTCAGGAGCTAATTTCGCCCGAAGAATATCACAAAATTATGGTGCGAGTTGCCATGATTTTTCAAGGTAGATCCAGCGAGTTGATAGAGACTTTTACCGAGAAAATGGAATCTGCCGCTGAGGCTTTGGAATTTGAGAAGGCGGCAGATTTACGCGATCGCATTCAAGTTTTGCAAAATCTGGGAGCCAATCAAAAGGTATCTCTGCCTGATGATACAGTTTCTCGCGATGCGATCGCCATGGCACAGGACGAGCAACATACTTGCATTCAGCTATTCCAGATTCGCGCAGGGCGACTGGTTGGGCGATTAGCCTTTGTTGCTGATAGTCAAAGTGACATACCAGAGGCTATTTTGCAACGCACTTTAGAAGCCCATTATCAAAACTGTGATCCTGTCGAAATCCCCAATGAAGTCCATACCCAATTAGAACTGCCTGAAGTTGAGATTTTGCAAGCATGGCTTAGTGAGCGCAAAGGACGAAAAGTTGCGATCGCCACACCGCAAAGGCAACTAAAAGCAGAACTAATCGAAATGGTAGAGCGCAATGCTCAGTATGAGTTAGCGCGGATTCAAAAACAAAGCGATCGCAATTTACAAGGATTAGAAGACCTTGCCGAAATCCTTAGTCTCGATAGCTTGCCACATCGTATTGAAGGTTATGACATTTCCCACATTCAAGGCTCCGATGCCGTGGCAAGTCAAGTAGTCTTTATCGATGGTATTCCCGCGAAACAACATTATCGCCATTATAAAATTCGTAATCCAGACATTCAGACTGGGCATTCTGATGACTTTGCCAGCCTCGCAGAAGTCATTACCAGAAGATTCAGAAATCACACCAATTTCAATGACTCCCAATCACCAAACACCAATCACCAAAATGATTTCCCCGACGTAGTAATGATTGATGGAGGGAAAGGTCAACTTTCATCAGTGATGAAAATCATTGATGAATTGGGTTTGCGAGATCGCCTTACGGTAATTAGCCTTGCGAAAAAGCGCGAAGAAATCTTTTTGCCTGAGCAGTCTGAGCCATTAATTGGCGGCGATCCAGAACGAGCAGGCGTACAAGTATTGCGACGTTTGCGCGACGAGGCACACCGTTTTGCCATTACCTTTCACCGCAAAAAACGTAGCCAAAGAATGCAGCGATCGCACCTCGATCAAATCACTGGCTTAGGTCATCATCGGCAAAAGGTATTGCTGGAAAAGTTCCATTCTGTTGATTATATCCGCCAAGCAACTGTTGAACAGATCGCTGAAACTGATGGTATTGGCAATAAGTTAGCTCAGCATATTTATAACCATTTCCATTCAATCAATGACTGAAAATAAGCGGTGCAAAGCGCCGCCTATTTTCAGTCATTGAAGAGTAACTTACTTTCTTTATCCCAATTGCGATACATCCAAATTACTGTGTACCAGTTCATATAAATCCGAAAAATCTCCATCGCAATTTCTGATTTACCCTGATTGCATAACCATGTTAATAAAGGCTTAAGCGTGCGATCGTTAAGCGAACCACCGAGAGTGAGCATACCCCAGAAAAATAAATGTAGCCAAGTTTTTTGGATCATTAACCTGACTTCCCAAGTGGGATGTTTTTGATAAAAGATAATACTCATTCTGCCGCGTTGTTCTTCGAGATCTAGCAACCGTGGTATTTTATCAATGGAAAATTTAGCGTGGTAATGGAAAGCGATTGCTCCCGCACAGGTCAAACGTTTTAAGCCTAATTTTTTAACCCGCATTCCTAACTCAAAATCTTCCCAACCATATTGGAAAAAGCCTGTATCAAATTTTCCTGCTTCTAATAACCATTTACGAGCGATCGCTAAGTTACAAGTATCAAAAATAGCAGCGGTAAAATATGGTATTGCTGAGACAGCCTCAGAGTCAGGAGCGTCAAGATTACTAGTATCTATAATCCGTCCATAACTATAAACTTTTTCCCTTTGGGCAAGGGTTTCAGTATGAGCTTGAAGATATTCAGGATTAACCGTGATATCACTATCGACGAAGGCAATATATTTACCAAGTGCAGCATCAATGCCATAGTTGCGGGCAGTAGCCGCAGCCGCATGATCTTGCGTTAACAGTCGCAGGTGCGGATAGCGATCGCTATTGGCTGTCAAAAACTCAACCGTGCCATCCGATGAGCCATCATCAATAACCAAAATTTCGTATGGCTGGGTTATGGTCTGTTTTTCTAATGCAGCAAGGCATTTTTGTAAAATCGGTAGACGGTTATAAGTTGGTACAACCACTGACCACAATATCTCTGGCACTGTGCTTCTCCTATTGCGATCGCGTAAAAATTATAACCTTAATTGGCTTTTGGCTTAGTGCAGTTGAGAGATTTCGTCCAGAATAAAGTTTCAACCAAAATAGTGATAGCGCATCTTTGCGTCGCTAATAATTATTTTGAGTTTATTAAGACTGCTAACGACTATAACTAAATGATTTTAAGACAATATATTTTGGTTAGTTTAACCTAAGTTGCTACCCATAGATTAACGCTAAGAGCAAGGACAAATAGCATGACTTTAAGCTCAAAACCTTTTGCAGTAACAGCATGAATAGATTTAGGTAAAAGCTGGGATATCAAACTACCTGT
>JBIKYZ010000169.1:0-11458 GCA_044354985.1 Pseudanabaena sp.
AAACTTAATTCTAAGCTCAATCACTTCGCTCTCAAATCCAAATTATATATCAAGGCTTTGCAGCAATCTCACTTGGAATGGCAGTCTCTGAAACCTTTTTAGGCTTCTGCGTAACATGAGCTGCTAATACTAGTCCTCCACCCGTAAGTAATAATTTCCATCGATGATATTTTGTCTCTACGCGGATCACTCCCGTAGAACGACTCATGACGCGCATAGCAGCTAACAGGATATGTAATGTGGCATTCCTCACTACTTGTCCGTCCGTCAAGTTGTTAGACACAAGGTCTGAGTTAGGCAAGGAACCTGTCATAGCAATCATGTTTTTTGACTGGGAGGCACTTGGATGGGGAAAATACTATAAGTATTACAAAAAAACGGATCGCTTCATCATAGATCGTAGCAACTACGGACAAATTCGATTGGTTTCCTCAGATACATTATCCCAAATTGTATTCGGGTTATTGCCATACTACGTCTAAGCAATTCTACTTAGTTTTATCTTAACATTCAGTGAAGTAGGGTGTATTAGCGTCAGCGTAACGCACCCAATAAACCCAGTGCTTTGCGATCGCTAACACATCCTAAGAAAGCAATAGTACCGATCGCTATAATTGCGATTGAGAGACAAAATCTTGCAAAATCGTCCGAACTTGCTCACGAAATTCTTGGATATCATCAGGTTTGAGAGGCTTGCTCAAAAAACGACAATTAGCCCATTTTGCACGAAAGTTGTTGGTAATAGTATTCTCGGATGTAACTAAAACTAGGGGAATGCTTGCCAATGATGGTTGACGACGAATTTGTTTAATTAGATCAAACCCATTTAATTTAGGCATATTGATATCCATAAATACAATATCGGGCTTTTCTGACAGCATTTGCCTAGTGGCGTTAACGGAGTCATTAACTAGGCTTAGCTGATAACCCCAGCTTGTTATTAAATTGCCAAATTGCTTGAGTAACAAGGGGGAGTCATCAACAATCATCACTTTAAGTTGAGATCGGGTTTCCTGAATTTTTTCAAGGACTGGCTCTTCATTAACTGCCAAAGAACGTAATTTTAATGGCAAGATAACAACAGTATGATTTTCAGCTAACTTATCGAGTTTGAGTGCAGTCCGAGTAATATGTTGCTGAAACCAATCGGCGATTTCACTAATTCGACATTTCCCGTTTGTAACTTGATTAAACAGTGGAACTTTGGCGATTCCACATTCAGAATCTAGTAGTTGCACCATTTGATATGGATGACGCACATGAGTAAAAGTGTGCCATTGCTTAGTAGCTTTGGCGATCGCTTTTTCGAGGTCACTGATTTGCCAGATTGGCAAAATAATTGGACTATCTAACGCCAAAGGTTTCCATAGAAAGGAAAACTTTTTTTCCAAAGAAATTGCTAAAAGGTTTTCTAATAATATTTCCTTGAAAATCATTAGATAGTTTTCGCGATCGCGGGCATAAAGTTTACCTAAAAGTTCACAAGTCTCAATGATATTGAGAGACTTGCTAGTATTACTAAGCAAAATATCCTGTGGAAGCTGAACTTTTTGGATTTGGAGTTTACGTCTTAGCGTCGCCAAAAAATTACCTTCATCTTCGATAAAAGCGATTCTCCCACGATGCATAAAGATATTCCAGCTAAAATGATGAGACTCAATATTGACTTTACCTGTATGGTTCTTGAGTAATTTCAGCATTGCCATAAGACTGGCATAAGTCAAGTCAGGGATTATTTCATCAACTGGAATAATATTGATGGGTTTGGTAATTATTTGACTGACGCTTTTTTCTTTTGGGAGATTGAAAGCGTCGAGCTCTTGTGAAGTCTGCGTCATTGCCAAGTTAAGGTAAGTAAGACTTGATTTATTTCAAATGTATTTCGGATGATTAGCGATCGCAGATTAAAAGTTTTATGCCTGCACGGACACCCCGGAAATAGCGAAGCAATGCAGATCTTCGCTCAATACTTTCATGCTCAAGGTATTAGGGCGATCGCGCCTGACTTGCGTGGTTATGGAAATTGTAAGGCAACTATGAGCTTCACAATGTTAGATCACATACAAGATCTCTGGGATCTTTTGAAAAGCGATCTCCAATCTGAGCAGCAAGACTTATTGAATGAGCATCTAGAAACGGAATATCTGATTTTAGGATGGTCTTTAGGTGGGATCTTGGCGATAGAGTTGGCGTTGCGAGCTGCTGAGCAGCAGAATGTATCTCAAAATAACTTCACTCCTATTCCCAAAAAAACTGCTCCGAAAATAGCAGGCTTGATTTTAGTTGCCACAGCGGCCAAACCGCGCAGCAGTTTACCAAAAGTTGCTTGGTGGGAATATGTAAATTTAGTAATTGCCGTTGCTTGGCATTGGATTGCGCCAAATCAGCGCGGGCCTATTGAGTGGTTTGGTAAGCGATCGCTGATTAAATATTTAATTCAGCAGCATACTCAAGGAGCCTACGATCAGATTTCTCATACGGGTGCAAAAGCCTATTTACAAACTTCGCGCTATGCTCAACAAGCATTAACGCAAGCACTGAGGCTGGGATATGATCGTACTGGTGATTTAGCTAAAATCCAAATCCCCTGCCTTGTGATCGCCGCAGAGCAAGATCGCCATATCACAGCAGCATCAACAGTAGAAACTGCAAAATTATTGCCTAATTGTGAATTTATCTCTTACCCAAATACCGCCCATTTATTGCCTTGGGAAATAGGCGATCGCTTACTAGCGGATATTGATGCATGGTGCGATCGGCATTTATGATAAGGAAAGCGCCCCTAAAGGCTATTTCCCTTAAGAAAATAAACTTATGTTTCCCCAAAAATTTCTGATGCGAATGGCGCAAACCCATCAGCTTTCTGCTGATCAGGAAAGTGTTTTCCTATTGCGATTTGGGGAAGATCGTGAAGATCGTGAAGTTGCTAGCTTTTTAGGCATTTCTGAAGAAGCCTATCGCAAGCGGATGGGAGAAATTTATCGAAAATTTGACATCAGTGGTAAGGGACCTGGCAAAAATAATCGTCTCTTACATATCTTGCAAAATTTTTTAGATGCAGACACCAGTTCGCAACCCAGTTCACAAAATGAGCAAAACCTATTTCTTGCGACCCAATCTATATCTAGTCAAGGTATAGCTTCGGACATCAATATTGAAGAACTGGTGCAGCAACTACGCCATCGCAGTCGTCAACTAATCCAAGAGCGCTGTGCCACCATGCGAGTGTTGGATATGTCGCATCCGATTGATCTGGAAAATATTTATACAGGTACAGATGTTTTAGAAAAAATTACCAGCCGCCGTCGTTTGGGAATTGCTGATTTGTTGGCTACTTATCATGGACGCGATCGCATTGAGATGGGACTCATCAATGAAGATCGTATTTCTAGTATGGAAGCTCTAAATCGCTACAGCAAACTGATGCTGCTAGGTAAACCAGGTGCAGGGAAAACGACGCTATTAAAATATACGGCTCTGAAATGTTCGCAAGGCGATATTTTTAGTGATTTGGTTCCAATTTTTGTGACATTGCGTCAGTATGCAGGCTTTGAATCTCAGCCACTCTTATTAGATTATATCTCTCAAGACTTATGCGCTTATAACATTAGTAATGGGGCAAATGTTAAACAGCTTTTACAACAAGGTCGAGCGATTCTATTTTTAGATGGACTGGATGAAGTTCGCGAAAATGATTTGCATCGTGTGCTTGAAGATTTACGGAGTTTTTCGGAGCAATTCTATACCAATCGTTTTGTGATTACCAGTCGCTTGGGATCGCAGGAATATATATTTGAGAAGTTCACAGAAGTCGAAGTTGCGAACTTCCAACCATTGCAAATTTCGCAATTTGCCCAGCGTTGGTTTCTCAATAATTCCCGACATATTGAGCTTTTTTTGCGAAAAGTAGAAGACAATCGCCCTATTCAAGAATTGGCTACTAATCCGTTACTGCTGACTCTATTGTGTTTAGTGTTCGATGAATTTGGTGATTTCCCAACTAACCGTTCAGAACTCTATCGGGAAGGGTTGGACGTACTGCTTAAAAAATGGGATGCCAAACGCAATATTGAAAGGCATCAAATTTATAAAAATTTGTCGATGCAACGTAAAGAAGATTTGTTAGCCCAAGTTGCTTGCACAACATTTTATCAAGGAGATTACTTTTTTCGGCAAGTCGATCTGGAAAGCTATATTACTGAATATATTCGTAATTTACCAAAAGCTAATACCGATGAGGAGGCTTTGCAACTCGATAGTGAAGCAATTATCAGGGCGATCGAATCGCAACATGGTTTGTTTGTAGAACGAGCTAAAGGGATTTATTCTTTTTCGCATTTAACTTTTCATGAATATTTAGCAGCGCGTGAGCTTGTTTATAATGGCAACCAAGACACCTTGATATTGCTAGCTAGTAAAATCAACGATCCACGTTGGCATGATATTTTGCGCCTTGCTGTCGGTATGATGCGATCGGCTGATGAGCTGCTGATATTAATGAAAGAGTATTGCGATCGCCTGTTAGCTAGTGATCCGCAATTACAAAGTTTGTTGCAATGGGTTAACCAAAAAGCAGAATCTGTTCAAGTGACCGATCGCATTCAATCAGTACGGGCTTTCTATCTAACTCTTGGACGTGCGATCGCCCAGAGTTCTCCTCACAACTTGGCTAATGTCTTAGCGCGGAGCCTCGTACTTGATCTTGATCTTTGTCAAAATCGTAATCTCAATGTTGATCTCGCTTTTGATCTGGCAAGAGCCCTAGAAACTAAAGATGGGGAAGATCTGGGACTTGATTTAGAACTAGATCTTAGTCTTGCTTTGGAATATGCCCAAGAAGCTGTCGATTCGCAATTGGCAGATGCTTTAACAGAACTAATTGAAGCTTGCCCTGAAGATGCTGATAGCGAGATCAAATGGGAGGATTGGGCTAATAACCTGCGTCAACAGACGATTAACAATCGTAATATTGGTCAAAATTGGAATCTCACGCCCCATCAACTTGAGCATTTACGTCAATATTGTAATGCTAATCGTCTTTTAGTCGAATGTCTCGAAAGTGATTGCTATGTGCGTCAACCTGTCAGACAAGCGATCGAGCAAAGTTTGCTGTTGCCCACAACAAAATTAATTAGCCTGTAAAATCTGTGCTGCTGTCAACTTTAAATCGGCAAATATTATGGAAGCGATCGCCTGTTCACCCTCATATACCTTCTCTTCATAAAAGCCATCCACCCATTCCAATACTGTTACGCGCCCCAATATCGGATCAACGATCCAATATTCTGAAATCCCCCGCACCGCATATTCTGATCTCTTATAGCGATAATCACGACTACTTTGATTGGGACTAACCACCTCAACAACTAGCAAAGGCGAAGGCATTTCTGACATGACGGTGGAGCGCTTCGCCCCCTCCATAGCGATCGCTAATTCTTCAGAAAATACTACCAAATCAGGAACTCGCAACCGAGAGCCAGTGGTGACAATTTCTGTCTTCATCGATAACCGATACGCAGGAACACCCTGTTGCAAAAAACAAGCGAACAGAAAAGATGCAATTCGTCGATTGATTTCACTTTCAGCCGTCATTAGTATTAATTCTCCATCTTCAAACTCGTACATAGCATCAGTGCCATCATCATAGTTAAAGAACTCCTCAAGAGTCATGACTGAAGATGTCGCTTTCTCTAATGTGATTGTCATAATCGGATTACCTGCTAGTAACAAAATCAATTAGCTTGTCCTATTGTGCCAAAAAAGGTAGTCGATGTGTTAGGACAGCAGTTATAGCTATAGCAAGCAAACGAGCCAAACCAAAAAAATGAAAGCGTTGCTTCGCAACGCTTTCATTTTTTTGGTTTGGGTTTGAGCGCAAAGCACTGTAAAAAGAGAGGTGTCGCATCGCGACACCTCTCTTTTTACAGTGCGGCTAGCAACGCCTCTCCCATAGCGATGCAGCCTAATCTTTCGCAACCATCAGCCATGATGTCGCCTGTACGTTTGCCAGAATCGAGAACCTTATTCACCGCCAACTCGATCGCATCGGCAGCCACTCCTTCATTAAAGGCATAGCGCAACATCATCGCCGCACTTAAAATTTGAGCCAAAGGATTCGCCAAATCTTTACCAGCAATATCAGGAGCAGAACCATGTACAGGCTCAAACACACCAGGTTTTCCCGCTTCACCGAGACTAGCCGATGGTAACATGCCAATGCTACCTGTCAACATCGCCGCTGCGTCGGAGAGAATATCGCCAAAGAGGTTGCTTGTGAGAATGACATCAAACTGTTTAGGATTGCGAATGATCTGCATAGCGGCATTATCCACATACATGTGAGATAGCTTCACGTCAGGATATTCGCTGGAAATACTAGTCACGCGATCGCGCCATAGTTGCGATACTTCCAAGACATTGGATTTATCAACTGAACAGACAGAACCACGACGTTTTTGAGCAGCCTCAAAGCCAACTCTGGCAATGCGATCGATTTCTGGCTCGGTATAAACCATCGTATTAAAACCACGACGCACACCATTTTCATCGGTGACGATCCCCTTGGGTTTGCCAAAATAAATGCCACCTGTAAGTTCGCGTACTACTAGAATATCTACGCCTTCAACTACTTCACGTTTCAAAGTCGAGGCATCAATTAACTGAGGCAAAATCTGAGCAGGTCGTAAATTGGCAAATAAGCCCATACCACCACGCAAGCCTAGTAAAGCTTGTTCAGGGCGCAAATTTGATGGCATCGTGTCCCACTTTTCGCCACCAACTGCGGCTAGTAAAACGGCATCACTATTTTTGCAAAGCTGTAAAGTTTCTTCGGGCAAAGGATGACCTGTCGCATCGATCGCTGCACCACCAACTAGAGCAGTCTCGAAGGCAAAGGTAATCCCAAATTTGGGTGCGATCGCTTGTAGCACCGCCACCGCTACCTTCATAATTTCGGGACCAATCCCGTCCCCAGGTAAAAGCGTGATTTTATAGTTTTTAGACATTACAACAAAGATAAAAACAGATTTTCTAACATAACATTGTAGCGATCGTCTTAAAGCAATTCTCAGGTTGAAAGTATGTCTGCTGCTTACTTTCAACCTGAGAATTACTGGATCGCTAATTTGTAGGTTTTTCTAATTTACGACCTTTTCAGAAAAGCGATCGCCTCTACGTGGGAAGTCTGAGGGAAAAAATCGATGGGTTGAATGCGTGTGAGTTGATAGCGATCGCCTTCACACAATAATTTTAAATCTCGCGCTTGGGTGGCGGGATTGCAGCTGACGTAGACAAGGCGATCTGGCGAATTTTCGCGGAGATAGTCAATTACTTCAGGTTCACAACCTTTGCGTGGTGGATCGAGAATTACGATGTCAGGTTGGAGATTGAGCGTACTGATTAACTCTTCGACTTTGCCAGTATGAAAAACTACATTGTCAATGCCATTGAGTTCAGCATTGAGTTTGCCCTGTGCTGTAGCTTGGGGCTGGATTTCGATCGCGATCGCTTGTTTGACTTGCTCCGCCAAAGGTAATGCGATCGTGCCAATTCCCGCATAGGCATCTAGGAGGATTTCGGTTCCTTTTAGATCAAGTTCTGCTTCAATAATTTTTAGCATTTTTTCTGCTTGCTCAGTATAGACCTGAAAGAAGGTATCGCCTCGCAAACGGAAAGTTAAACCCGCAAATTTCTCTAAGAGATAATCCTTCCCTACGATGCAACGACTCTCTCGTCCCATAATTGCATTGGTTCTATCAGGATTACAATTGAGAATTACACCCATAACTTTAGGATAGCGATCTAACCAAGTTTGGGCAAATACATTCAAGTTCGGGACATCCCAATCTCTTGTCACTAGAGTAATCAAGACTTCACCTGTATTGCGACCAATGCGTAGCCCTAGATGACGCAATAGCCCCGTGTGCGTTTTCTCATCGTAGATTTCCCAACATTGGTTATGAATATCGCGCTTAATCTCTTCCAACATCGGATCGAGGCGGATATCTTGGGCTGGGCATTGATTGAGATTGACAATTTTATGAGTTCCCTTTTGATAATATCCCGCCCTGATATTACCATTGCGTCCAGTTGCCAAAGGATAGGTAACTTTGTTGCGATAATGTAAGCTTTCCTTCGCGCCAACAATCGGCGAAATTAATGCTTCTAAAATCTCAGCATCAAAATTGCCAATGCGCTGTAATGCCTGCAAAACAATATTTTGCTTGGTTCGTAACTGCGCAGGATAAGCAACCGTTTGCCATTGACAACCACCACATTTATCGGCAACGATGCATTTTGGATAGACGCGATCGCTTGAAGGTGAAAGAATTTTCTCAATACTGGCGTGCGCAAAGTTCTTTTTTACAAATTCTAATTTCGCGGTAATGCGATCGCCAGGAACACTATTGGGAACAAAGATGGCGATATTCTCATAACGTCCCACCCCATCGCCACTATCAGCTAGATCGTCGATGGTAAGCGTGATTTTTTGTCCCTGTAGTAGCATGGCTTCCTAAATTAATCTGTGGCTGAAGATATTTGATTATAGCTTGTCGCAAAGCCCGAAAATTAAAGGTGGCGCGTAGCGCCACCTTTAATTTTCGGGCTTTGTTTTTGGAAAGCTGCAATTTGGTATTATTTAACTCGTTATGTTAAGACAAAAAATTAGCCAGAAGATTAACTTTTATCTTGATGACCTTGCCACACCAATTGGCAAACTAATCAATATCGCGATCGCCATCCTTGTGCTTGCCTCAGCGATAAGTTTTGTCGCCCAAACTTACGAAATATCCGAAATTACCCGTCACCGACTCAATTTACTGGATGACATCATCCTTGGGGTATTTGTCTTTGAATATTTTCTGCGGCTAATTTGTGCTGAACAGAAACTCAAACATCTATTTAGTCTCTATGCAATTATCGATCTAGTCGCGATTTTGCCATTCTTTTTGGGAGCGATCGATGTGACGTTTATTCGGCTATTACGCTGGTTTCGGATTTTGCGCTTGGTTCGGTTGGTGGAGTCGCGAACGCTATTTGCCCATAAGACTGAAGATATTGCCATATTATTTAGGATACTCTTCACATTATTAGCGATCGTGTTTGTTTTCTCAGGTTTAGTCTACCAAATCGAACATCCTAGTAATCCCAAGTTTCATACCTTTCTTGATGCTTTCTATTTTTCAATTTTTACGATGACTACCGTGGGCTATAGCGATGTCATGCCTAAGTCCGACGCGGGTAAACTGACGACAGTGATCATGGTTCTCACTGGTATTGCGCTGATCCCAGTTCAGCTAGGTGAGTTATTTAAGCGATTGGTGCAAACTGCTAACCAAAGCGATCGCGATAATGACATGATGAAGGATAGTGTCTGTTCAGGCTGTGGCTTGTCTTTACATGATGCTGATGCAGAATTCTGTAAGGTATGCGGCACTAAGCTATGAGCCTTTATTTTTTGAATAGAACTTCAGTTATATGACCTTTAAAAAAATCAATTCCTAAAGCGGACTTAAGAAGATAGAGAATTAAGATTGTAACTGCACTAATAAGTAGACTCATGGCAATAATCAATAATATCGCGGCTACGACGTTAGCAAATTTTGCAAAGCCCTTAACTTCATGTCTTCTATCTTGTTTTCGCCGATCTTTTCCGATCATTAGCACAACAAAGTAGCGTGTAAATATAAGATCAATCACAAATCTGAGATCGATCAACTTTGGTGAAGATTTAGGAATTGCTGTATGGATAACTGATTTTAGTTGCTCTCTCTCCGCCTCATCTAATTTCTCCAAAACCTGAAGAGGAATTTGATGCAGATAGTAATCTGCATCTCTTGAATTGTAGCTTCTAGGAGATTGGCTCACGTCTTTTCCTTGTATTTATTTTGGACTAATCCATTGATATAAATGCCAACCAAATGTCATGGCTCCCCATGTAAGTATGGTTAATCCATAGATAGATTGACGCTTGCTTAGTCCTAGTCTATATGTTTTTGACTGAGCAAATGCTAATAGAAAAATCATACTAGTAGCTAGTATCCAACATGATAGTAACAATAAAGCGATAGTTTGAGCACTTATTTCTACTAAGATAAATGGCTTTGCCCATATGAATGCAGCACCCCAAATCCACAGAGAAATCCAAGCGATCGCTAAACTAATTGATGGTGATCCTGTTTGGGCTAATCTCAAGGTAACTAAGTAGTTGCCGATCAAAATAAAATGATTTACATTGTAAGCAGCAAGTATATCCCCCCCAGCCATATATCCCATTAGCAAAACTACAAGATAAGCAATTGCACCGAAAGGAATTGAGAGTGGTTTCATTATTTCAACCCAAGTTGCTACCTATGGTAACAAGAAAAAAAAGCTGCTACAAAGGACAAAAGCCGAGTAGCAGCAAGAAAAATGAATGATGAAATTGTAGCGATTTATTGCCTATGTGACGACATTCTTCAAGCAATGAATCATCGGGGAGATGCCCACCCGCAAATGTCCGCGCCGCATGAAAATGCCAAGGCTGCTATCTTCAGCAAATACGGGTGATGTGATGGGCGTTATTGTGCTAGCGATGCCTAGACACAGCCCTGTATAAATTGCTAAGCCAGCAAGTTTGTGAGCAAACTTAAACATTTATTCTCTAATCAAGCGATCTCTACAAATATAGCAATATCTCCATCATTCTTGTATGGCGATCGATGATTGCAGTCTATTGTTAAAGACTTTCGCCTATGGGCAAGAGTAAATGAAGGCGAAAAATAGAAATGGTTGCAACTCAAAGCCTTATGCTCTTTTCAAGAATCAGTGACCTATCCCTTGATACAACTTCGTAAATATTGCTTTTTTGTTATATAAAAGCTAAAAAATATCTGATATAGTCGTTTTATCACCAATGGCGATCGCTTTGTTAAGGCAAACAGTCAAGGATTTAGGATATCGGGGCAAGGATTTATATCAGTATTTCTAAATCTTAGGCTCTGTAAAGGGCGTATTTTTAAGGCGATCGCCTATCAAGTGATATGTGTTTTGGTAGAGAAATTTGTTCTGGTTGAGAGTTTTAAGTGTCGCATCAATTTTTTGAAAAACCTATTCTCAATTCTCCTTATGAGATTCCTGCACAGCATTGGGAACTGGATAAGTCTGGACAGCCAACTAACCAGTTAACTAAAAGTCGAAGACCTGCTGAGTTCATTAGCCCGATTCCTAAGCCCAGAAAACGGAAGTTCAATCAGGGCGAATTGCTTGCTGAACAGGATATTTCAAACAATAGTCAGACCTATGCGACATCTTTGTTTATCAATAGTGTGCGCGAAAAAGTCAGTGAATGGCGCAAGATTGTTAATCCTGAAAAATGGCAAGTTAGCCCAGAAACAGCAAGGCTTTTACAACATTGGCGACATTACGATTTTCATGGGGTTAGACCATTCTTTTGTCAGCTAGAAGCAGTAGAAACTGC
>JBIKYZ010000421.1:0-3427 GCA_044354985.1 Pseudanabaena sp.
TGGCAAATACTACTATCTTAGTACTCCTAAATCATTAGTGCTTCGATTTCTCATGCCCAATATTTGGGCATCTCTTAATGTGCCGTTCATCCATTTTTTGCTTCAATTTTTTCCAAACTCCAATCAAGGAAAAATTATTGTTAATTGGTATTTCTTTAAGGGTTTTGAAAATGAACATCCCATTCATTTAGATGATCCTGAAACAGTAGATACTTTTTTCCGCACCTTACAAGCTAACTTCCTTGAGGTATTTCAACCTCATTTAATTACCGCCAGATGTTATCGCAAATTATAATTTTGTAGAACTTCACACTAAAAAAAGAGAAAGGGACAATTCGTGTCCCTTTCTCTTTTTTGATTTGGTCTTGACATTATCCTCTCGTTTTGAGAGTATATACAAAGCAAGTAACAAAGCAAGTAAACAGGGATGACTCACCGTTATGTATACCAACAATAAAATTCCACCTATAATAAGAATATTATGCGAATCTACTCTAAAAAAACACTTGATGGATTTGGGAAAACTCATGCTGACGTAGCTGATGTCCTACAAGGCTGGTATCGGGTAGCAAAATCTGCCAAATGGCAAAACATTCAAGATGTTAAACAGTCTTGTTCAGCATCTGCTGATGCTGCGGGAAGATTTACTGTTTTCAATATCAAAGGAAATAAGTATCGCCTCATTGTCAGTATTGATTATGAGAAACAAATTATTAATATCAAATATATTTTAACTCACGCTGAGTATGACTCAGGTAGGTGGAAAAATGACCCTTACTATTAATCGAAAAGCTTATGGGGAGTTACTAACTGAAATTCAGCCTCACGTAATTACCACTGATGCTGAGAATGAAATTGCGCTGCAAAATATGGAAAGATTGCTAGCAATTCCCCAGCCAACTGCTGAAGAAGAAAGGATTTTGCAACTGCTGCTGACATTGATTGAAAAATATGAAGATGAGCATTATCCAATGGATGATGGTAAACCTCTTGATGTTCTTTTATATCTAATGGAGGCAAATGATTTAAAGCAAGCCGATCTAGTGAATGTGATTGGCTCAAGTGGCGTTGTATCGGAAGTAGTAAATGGCAAACGTCAAATCAGCAAAAATCAAGCACAAGCACTTGGCAAATTCTTTCATGTTGATCCTAAATTGTTTTTATAGTCACGAAATCTAGAAGAACACCGAGAATCTTGGCAATGTCAGTGATGTAGTAATCAGTTAAATCGATCGCAACTGTTTGCTCAGTTATTTGGAGAAATTTCCAGATTTCTCCAGTGGTAACAATGCCATAGATTGAGTTAATCACGTTATTTTCTATTTCGTTAAATAACTGAGCCGCAACCATTTCCGCAATACATTGTCCTAATCCAGATTTGATATCTTCATTTTTTGCTTCGACAATGGCAATCGCAGGGGCGCTAATTCTTAGTTGTTGCTTGGATAAGCTAATTAAATAATCGCAATAGCCTGTTAATCCTTGTTCGGGACTGACATTAAATTCTGTACCAGAAAATAGGCTAATCGGAACAGGCGATCGCCTTCTTAGTTCTAACAAAGTAGGAGCGATCAGAAATTCTGATCTAGCTTTTTCAGTGTTAATCGCGAGAGCGAGGGGAATATTTTCGGCTAATAGTTTTTTAATTTCGTCACTAGGTGTGATTGCCTTGATGTGAGCAAATAGATCAATTTGTTCTTCGATTTGTAAGTGAAAATCCTTTTCTACTTGCCTCAGGTTGAAGTTACTGTAAGCCATATAACTCTCACGTTTATTACTTATTTATCAAGGCGGACGACGTACCATTGCCATGTACCGCGATCGCCACAATCGAGATCGCAAGCAGTTTTAATGAGACGCTGGACTTGCTCGCTAATTACAAGGTTTTGTAAATCGTAGGGCAGTGCATCTTGGATATCGATTAATAGATCGTGTAAAATTTTTTCTAATTCTGGCTGAGTGACAAATTGCTCTTGCATATCTGGAGGCAGCACCACATAAGTGTCTTCGTAGTACATCATGCTGCTTGGCATATGGTTTCTCAGCTAATACAATTTTTTGTTTAATTTAAGGATAAAGCATTGTATTGCAATGCCTTCACTCAGTTAAAATCTTAGCATGACGAATGAATTGCCTTTAGAACAAACCGTAGAGCCAATTGAGCCAGTTCTTGAAGAGACTGTCGAGCCTATAGAACCAGTTGATCATCTTGAGCTTCTTGAAGAATCTATCGAGATGGATGAGTCAATTGATCATGTTGATCTATTGCTTGAAGAGACAGTCGATATTAAAGAGGCGGTTCAGATTGAGCTATTAGAGCCATTGTCTTTGTCAATGGATGGTTTTGAGCAGCCAGAACTACCGATCGCCAATAACCTCAAGCAAAAAGTAGAGGCGGTTTTGTACCTCAAGGGACAGCCGATGAATTTGGCTGCGATCGCTGAGGCTCTAGGGTGTGAGGTTGAAGATGCAGAGATGGGACTGATTGACTTAATTACTGAATATGCTCATCGAGATAGCGCTTTAGAAATTATGGAGACTGATGTGGGCTTTTCACTAAGACTGCGATCGGAGTTTGAGGATTTAGTACATAAACTTATCCCTGTCGATTTGGGGCGTGGTGTTTTGCGGACTTTAGCTGCGATCGCCTTGAAAAAAAATATCGTGCAGTCAGAGTTGATCGAGTTACGTGGGGCGGGAGCCTATCAGCATGTGCAGGAGTTGGTCGAGCAGGGATTTGTAAGAAAGAAAAGGCAAGCAGATGGAGGGCGATCGTCGGTTTTGCAAGTAACTACCAAGTTTCATCAATATTTTGAAATCGATGATTTAACTAAATTGATTTAGTAGCATTTGATAGTCAAACAGTCATACTCATGTAATCTTGCCATAACTTAATTTATTGCGAGAAAAATCATGGGATATAACAAAGGTGATAATTATGAGCAAAATATTTTCGATTTATTGACATCAAAAGGGTTAATTGCCACTGGATCGGCTAGAGGTGGGGCAGGAAATTCAACCGATATAAAGTTTTTATGCAATTTTCAGGAATATGATCTAGAGGTTAAGCTCGATCTTGGGGCTGATTATGGACAGAAAATGTTGCGCTGGGATGATGGGATTTGGAGTTGGTGTGTTGATGATCCTGTGACTGCGTTTTATACCTCTGTTGGGGTTTTGGATATCGTCAATGCTAAAAACTTCATTTCCAATCGATATTCTATTCCCAGAGATGAAATTACTATGCATCACAAAAAGCAAGATCAAAAGGCTTTTGAAGACAAAGTAGAAATTGATATTAATACGCGATGTGCAACAAAGAATTATGAAACAACCAATTCTTCAAACTGTAAAGGATGAAGAGAGTGTCGGTTGAGCCAAAAACAAAGAGTGTGAGCAAGGATTTTGCGATTAAGACGACTAGAAA
>JBIKYZ010000021.1:0-34533 GCA_044354985.1 Pseudanabaena sp.
TGAGCCAGTTTTCAATCAAGATATTAGTTTTTATATATTCAATTTCCCCACATTGGAAGTTGTGGAATTTGGGCTAGTTGGCATTTGCCTATATGGTTTTATCGCCGTACTTTTAACCTATTTTTTATCTGGTAATAGCCTGAGCGAAGGCAAATTTGTCGGCATTTCCCACGATCAACAACGCCATCTCTACGGACTTGGTGGCGTTGTGATGATGGTGATTGGGTTTAGCTATTGGCTCAATCGTTATGAACTTTTATATTCACCTCGCGGCGTTTCCTATGGTGCTAGTTATACAGATAACATGGTGCAGTTGCCAGTTTACACAGGGCTCAGTATTCTAGCTTTAGCGATCTCTATTTACTTATTGCTACGCTGGATTAGATTTCACCGACAGCCTGTAAGCCGCAAGCCTGTAGTGGCGGCCTTGGTGTTGTATTTGACGATGGCGATCGGGCTAGGAGAAGGTTTACCGATCGCAGTGCAATCATTCATCGTACAGCCGAATGAACTCGCCCGTGAGCAGCCCTACATTCAACGCACGATTGCCTTAACCCGTGAAGCCTTTGGACTTGAAAGTATTAACTCTCAAGTTTTTAATCCACAGGGCAAATTAACAGAAAAATCTATTCAAACGAATGATCTTACTATTAGGAATATTCGGCTTTGGGATAAACAACCACTACTTGCGACCAATCGCCAACTTCAACAAATCCGTCTTTATTACAGTTTTCCTGATGCCGATATAGACCGCTATACGATTAATGAGGAGAAGCTATCCAAATCTCCTGCTAGTCAGCAACAGGTACTCATCGCAGCAAGAGAATTAGACTATGCGGCAGTTCCTCAAGAAGCACAAACTTGGGTTAACCAACATTTGATTTATACCCATGGTTATGGATTTACCCTAAGTCCTGTCAATCGGGTTGCGGCTGGGGGCTTACCTGAATATTTTATTAAAGATATTGGCATCACCGAAGGTACTCCTCTCACCACTTCTAGCGAGGCAGTGCGGACAAGTATCCCGATTGGTCAGCCTCGTATTTATTACGGAGAGAATACTGACACCTATGTGATGACTGGTACAAAGGTAAAGGAGCTAGATTATCCTAGCGACAATGATAATGTTTACAACATTTACGATGGAAGAGGTGGGCTTGCCCTTGATTCATGGTGGCGACGAATGCTATTTGCCAAGTATCTGAATGATTGGCGCATGGCCGTAACTCCAGAATTTCAGCCCGAAACCAAGTTACTGTTTCGGCGGAACATTATGCAAAGGATTAAGGCGATCGCTCCTTTTTTGCGTTATGACAGTGATCCTTATATAGTGGCGGCGAGCACCAAAAAAGATACTAATGATCCCAGTAGGTTGTATTGGATCGTTGATGCCTATACAACCAGCGATCGCTACCCTTATTCCGATGTTGGTCAAGAAGGGCTCAATTACATTCGCAACTCGATCAAGGTTGTAGTTGATGCTTACCATGGCAATGTAAATTTCTATGTTGCCGATCCCAACGATCCAATTATTCGCACATGGGCAAAGATTTTTCCTGATTTGTTTAACCCGATAAGTGAAATGCCTGAGTCTTTACGTCAGCATTTGCGCTATCCCGTTGATTTGTTTCGGATTCAATCAGAGCGCTTGATGACTTATCACATGACTGATGCTCAAGTGTTCTACAACCGAGAAGATCAATGGCAAATTCCCAATGAAGTATATGGTGATAAACCAAGATTGGTAGAACCCTATTACTTGATTACTAGTTTGCCTGAGGTTCCCTTTGAGGAGTTTATTCTGCTTTTACCATTCACGCCTAAAGAACGTACAAATTTAGTAGCTTGGCTAGCAGCAAGATCTGATGGAGAGAACTATGGCAAACTTCTGCTTTATACTTTCCCTAAACAAATACTTGTCTATGGACCCGAACAAATCGAAGCCAGAATCAACCAAGATCCAGTTATTTCTCAACAAATTTCACTTTGGAATCGTCAGGGTTCACGAGTGATTCAAGGAAATCTGTTGATCATTCCAATAGAACAATCACTCTTATACGTAGAACCACTTTACTTAGAATCAACTCAAAATAAATTGCCGACCCTAGTCCGCGTAATTGTCGCCTATGAAAATCGCATTGTGATGGCACAAACTTTACAACAGGCGATCGCAGCAATCTTTAAGCCAGATCCAGAAATCACCCCACCGATCATTCGCCCAGTCGAAACACCGACTTTGCAACCTTAAAAAATGGGTATGCCATGCACACCCATTTTTTAAATTTTCACACCAGACTTGCGGGCAAGCCAAATTTCCCAATTTCGGAGAAAACTCGATCGCGCTTTAAATATTGTGGAGATCGATGGCTTGAATACAAGTTCTTCGCAAGGAGGCTGTACCAAAATTGTAAATAAGCCCAAGCGATTACCAACAATGGTATCTGTAAATAGGCGATCGCCTACCATCGCTACCTGAGCAGCTGGCAATTCCATTGCTTCGAGAACCTGACGCACAACCCTCCGAGAAGGTTTGCCAGCACGACTACGATAGGGAAGATTTAAACTCTCTGCGACTTTCTGAATGCGGCGATCGCTAAAGTTATTACTAGCTAGCCAGATGGGATATTTTGAGCGCATTAGCTCGATCCAAATACGAATTTCCGCTGACACATCGGCTTCATCATCACCAATTAATGTATTGTCCACGTCCAAAATCAGACCACTTAAGCCATAAGTTCCCATCAGTTGCGGAGTGATCGCGTAAATTGGTGCTGACAAAACTAAGTCAGGAGAAATAAGTTGCCAAGGTTTCACAAATATTTTGAAAATGTTAATTAAATAATTAAGAATATCTTACAGCGCTTTGCGCTAGAACAGTTGTAAAGCTGACCAAAAAAGAGTTGCGGCGCTTTGCGCCACAACTCTTTTTTGGTCAGCTTTACTGTTTGGGTGTTTTTTGCTGGATTTTTTTGTCGATTACTTGTAATGCTTTTTCATGTTCTTCTAAAGAACGGCTAAATACATGACTGCCATCAAACTTAGCCACAAAGAATAAGTAGTCAGTGGTTGCAGGATCAAGAGCTGCCTTGAGACTAGCTAATCCGACTGAAGAAATCGCCCCTGGAGGTAACCCTTCATTTAAGTAAGTATTGTAGGGCGAATCAGTCCGCACCTGTTCTAAGGTAAGTGGATTTTCAGGGGTTTGTTTGATATTTAAGCCATATTCAACCGTGGGGTCTGACTCTAAACGCATATTTTTTCTGATGCGATTCCAAAAAACGCCTGAAATAATCCGTCGCTCAGATTCAATTACTGCTTCTTTTTCAACAATACTTGCCAGAGTGACCCAGTCTTTGAGGCTAACTTTAACCTTTGGCTTACCAGACTGATTTTCTTGATAAACAGGTAAAGCTACTTGTTCAAAGCGATTAAGCATCAAATCGATAATGCGATCAGGTGTCGCCTCAGAAGGCAAGATTTGATAAGTATCAGGAAATAGAAACCCCTCCAAACTTGGCACATCTTCAGGAATCCAATTGCGTCGTCTAGGACTGACACGCTGAGCTGATGCCACAAAATCCTTAGCAGCAAAAAAACCCTGCTTTTCAAATAGATCCGCCATCTGTGCGATCGACCAACCTTCAGGAATCGTAAATCGGACTTCCGAGGATTTTGCGGTCTGAATTTGAGAAACAACCTCTGGCAATGACTGATTAGTGGCAAAGTCATAGGTTCCTGCTCTCAAGGCTACCGACTCATTACTTCGCAGTGATTGCAACGTAACCCACAGCCGCAGAGCTAAGCTAGAGCGAATTACGCCTGCTGACTCTAGCTCTTGAGCGATCGCTTGGGTTGGCATCCCATCAGTTATAGTTAAACGAATCTTTGCCCCAAAATTGCTAGGTGCTGCACTTGCCCATATCCACCAAGAACTGCTAGCTATACCAGTAACTAGGATAGTTACTGGTATAGCTACACCATAAAACAGCCAATTAGATCTCTTCTTCGGCATCTTCTGTGCTGAGGACATGGTCTAGATATTGCTCCACATAAGGCTCAAGGGCTACCATTTCATCAGGAGTGAGAATTTCAGGTTGACCATCATCTCCAACTTTGGCAATAAACATCAAAGGATCTAGGGATGTAAATACAGAAAAAGCTTGCTCTTCATAGTAGAAATGGGCTAGCTCTTGAAATTCACCACAGTTCCCATCTTCTTCGGTATCAATCTCAATGATATCGTCTTCAGTTGGTTCAGGTAATTCACCTTGAACGGTCAATGTATGTGCCGAACGCTTGAGGGAAAGATTTTGTTCTGCTAAAACCGCTTGGGCTACTGGGAAAATTAGATCAATTTCCTCTTCAGTGACATCGACTAATTCAGTCTCTTCTTCGTCATCGGTTTCTTGCCATGCAAAGATTTGCACAGAAAAGTCTACTGGTTGCAGCAACAAATATTCGGTGCTGTCCACTTTAAACGCGGTTTCGACAGTGCAAGGCAAGCTCTTACCTGCGTCATCCGTAAGTATGATCGTCGATCCTTCCATAGATTGCTGTTTTGTATCCTATAGCACTACTAGCTCAGAGAAACCCTCTTGTATAAGGCTTTTGGCGCTTTTAAGCATTATGACAGCAAATGTGACAGTTTATCGTAAAGTCTCGCTTTGTGAGATTTTGCTATCAGCAATTCTCATTATGAAAACAATTTGGGGTTTTCCAGCGACTGCGGCGCTGGAAAACCCCAAATTGTTTTTTTGAAATTCAGCCTGCGGCTGAATTTCAAAAAAACAATTTTTAAAAAGAGCATTGCTTCGCTTTGAGAGATTTCGCTATGAGACGGTTTGACGCTTTAGTGCTAACCATTGTTGCAAGATAAGGGCAGCCGCTTTGAGATCGATCATTTCTTTGTTATGTCTTGTAGAAATACCTTGAGACTTCATCATCTCTTCAGCTTCGTAGGAGGTTAAGCGCTCATCGACAAATTCTAAAGCCATGCCGAGTTGTTTGGCAGCGCCATTAGCAAATTTCTGGACATGCTTGGCTTGATGACCAAGAGATCCATCCATGTTGTAGGGCAATCCAACTACAAGCGTATCGATATTGCGCTCAATAATTAGCGATCGCAAGATTGCCATATCTTCATCCCATGACTTGCGTGTAATCGTAGTGATGCCATGAACAGATATGCCAAGGCGATCACATCCAGCTACACCGATGCGTTTTCTGCCTACATCTAAACCTAATGCTGCATATTGCATAAATTACTTTTATAGCAGTTGCTAGTCATATCGCTACCAAATCTCATCCATAGAAAGGCGGCGCTTCGCGCCGCCTTTCTATGGATGGGTTGAGACAGGCTATTGGTTTTGAAATGGTTGAACTTTTTGAATTAAAGCTCGCGATCGCGCAATGATTGTTGTCCAATCATCCTCGGCGATTGCTTCTGGCGAAAATAAATGACTGGAAATACCCACAGCGATCGCGCCAGCTTCCAGAAATTCATCAGCATTTTGAATAGTAATCCCGCCCGTGGGAATTAAGGGAATATCTCGCAAGATTGGCTGTAAACACTTCAAGTAGTCTATCCCGCCAACCACCTTAATCGGAAAAACCTTGACGGCTGAGGCTCCTGCTTGCCATGCGGCAATTATTTCAGTTGGTGTCAGTGCCCCTGCAATTACAGGGATATTATGCTCGACACCTTTAGCAATCAGCTCAGGATTTGTATGGGGCGTGAATAAGAAGCTACAACCGCAGGCGATCGCCTTTTCGGCGCTATCTACATCTAAAACTGTGCCTGTGCCAATTTTACAATCAGGTAATTCCTGCTGTAATTTGGGTATCAGTGACTCGGCGCGATCGGTATTCCAAGCAATTTCAATTAGCTTAATCCCACCTGCGGCGGCGGCAAGTGCCATTTCCCGTGCAGTCACAATATTATCAGCACGAATAACGGCGATAATGCGATGCTGTTGCAACAAACTGAGCCAAGGATTCACAGGATTTTTGCAAAAATTTGCATTTGAGATCGACTGCCACAGATCATTACACAAAGCTTTGTTTTTGCAAACCAATAGGCGACGATTCCATCAATTCTCACAATAAAAATCAGTTTTTTGAAAGTACGCCGTAGGCGTGCTTTCAAAAAACTGATTTTGGTGTTTCCAGCGCCTTTAGCGCTGGAAACACCAAAATACAAGCTACTTACTAGGTTTGCAAAAGTCTGCAAAAGTTGACATGCGCTGTCAGACACTAGTGATTCATAATATGTTTTGGATAACAACTTATAGAGAATATCTATGGCTTTGAATGTTGGCGATATCGCCCCAGATTTTAGCGTTGCTGACACGAGCGGCAACATTGTGATGCTCTCTAGTCTTAAAGGTAAGCGTGTAGTTCTATACTTCTATCCTCGCGATAACACCCCTGGATGCACTAAAGAAGCTTGCGGCTTTCGCGATAACTATGCTCAGTTTCAAGCCAAAAATACGCTGATTTTTGGGGTCAGTACCGATGATGCTAAGTCTCATCAAAAGTTTACCGAAAAGTTTGATTTACCTTTCCCATTGCTCTGTGATGTTGATGCTCAAGTTGCTACAGCCTACGAGAGCTATGGCAAGAAGCAAATGATGGGCAAAGAATATATGGGAATCTTCCGCAATACCTTTGTGATTGATCCAGAGGGTAAAATCGAGAAAATTTATCTCGCTGTTAAGGCCGAACTACATCCCGCCGAGGTTCTCGCAGACATCTAAGTAAAGAGGATGCGCAAAGCGCATCCTCTTTACTTACAGCAGTTACCGATCAAACGAACCACAAGAAATTTTTTAAAAGTGTTGCGAAGCAACACTTTTAAAAAATTTCTTGGTTTGGGTTTGAGCGCAAAGCGCTGTAATAGCACCAAGTGCTGTAAAAAATTCTGAGGTGTAAACATTGAATCCAAGCACAATCAAGACTGCAAACTCAAATAAATTAGCCAATTGGAAAATTCGCGATCGCGAATTTATTTGGGGTGATCGCACATACCTCATGGGTGTTTTGAATCTTACGCCCGATAGCTTTAGCGATGGCGGTCAATATAACTCGCGAGATGCGGCGCTGCAACAAGTCGCGCAAATGTTGCCCTATATTGACATACTCGATATTGGCGGCGAATCGACTAGACCCGATGCTCAGCCAGTTAGCGCTGCTGAAGAATGCGATCGCATTTTGCCGATTATTCAGGCTGTGCGCGAAACCTATCCCAATTTGCCCATCTCCGTTGATACAGCTAAGGCATCTGTCGCCAAAGCTGCGATCGCCGCAGGTGCAGATATGCTCAATGATGTGTCCGCTGGGAGATTTGATCCTGAAATGCTACCTCTAGCAGGAAAGTTACAAGTACCAATTTTTTTAATGCATATGCAAGGCGAACCACGCACTATGCAAGAAAATCCTCACTATCGCGATGTGGTGCAAGATGTTAAGAAATTCCTTAACGATGCAATTTTGGTAGCCAAAGCTTGTGGCATTCCAAAGCATTTAATTGCGATCGATCCAGGAATCGGCTTTGGTAAGACTCTTGACCATAATCTTAAAATTTTAAAAAATCTACGCAGCTTTAAGGAGATCAGCGCACCTCTGTTACTAGGTGTATCTCGTAAAAGTTTTATAGGTAAAATATGCGATCGCCCTGATCCTCGCGATCGTCTTTATGGAACGATTGCAGCCTGTAGTGCATGTATTGCTGGTGGCGCAGATATCTTGCGAGTACATGATCCCAAAGAAATATTTGATGCTTGCCGCATTAGTGACTCAATATTTCGATAGCTAGGACGTATGACCATATCGAGATATTGCATAATCAATATGCACAATTACTCAAGATCAACAAGCATCCGTAACAGTCCATCAGTTACAATAGCCAAACAGGATGTAGGCTTTAATACACCCTGTAAAGTTTGTAATCATTTTTTGAGGGCAAGACGTGCCACAGGCTAAGCATTTGCTGATTGGTTCCACCCGATCAGGCAGTGGAAAATCAGCAACAATTTTGGGATTAACATATAACTTGCAAGCTAAAGGTTACAAAATTGGCTATGGTAAGCCAATAGGTACTTTTACGACCAAAGAATTACCCGAATCAGCCGAACGCACTGAAGCTGATGTGGAATTTATTAAGCAAGCGCTAAATTTGCCGCAATCCCTTTTGCGTCCCACTCTACTTAATCTCGACAGATCTGCCCTCCAACACCGACTATCTGGTGAAGATAAAGCTGATTACAGTACTAAGTTGGATGAGTATAAAAAATTAATTGAAGGCGATCTCGTACTTTTAGAAGCACCTGCTAATACTGCGGAAGGTGCAATTTTTGGGCTTTCTCTGGAAGAGATGGCAGATCAACTAGAAGCTCCCATTTTGTTGGTAATGCGATTTGGTTCGCTGTTAGTAGTTGACCATATCTTGATGGCAAAACAACGCTTTGGAGATCGCCTGTTAGGTGTGGTCATCAATGACATTCCTGATGAACAATATGAAACTGCGATCGAGGTTCTTCACCCTTATCTCGAAAATCAAGGCATTCCTGTATTTGCGCTCATGCCAGAAAATCGCACATTGCGAAGTGTCAGTGTCTCTGAAATCATCGAGCAACTTGGCGCAAATATCCTCTGCCGTCCTGAAAATATTGATTTAGGAAAAGTCATGGTTGAGGAACTCAAAATTGGCGCAATGGATGTCAACTCAGCCCAAAGCTACTTTCGCAAGTCCTATAACAAAGCCGTAATTACAGGCAGCAGCCGTATCGATCTTCAGTTCGCGGCATTAGAAACATCAACAAATTGCTTAATTTTGACGGGTCGTCCATTTATTAGCGATGATGTCGCCCACAAAGCTATGGAATTGGGTGTCCCGATTCTCTCAGTCAATAAAGACACGCTTAGTACAGTCAGTATTATCGAATCTTGTCTAGGGCAAGTTCGTCTACATGAAGGAGTGAAAGTGACCAGCATCTGCGACATGATGGGAAAATACTTTAATTTCGATCGCTTCTTAAAGCTCATGGATATAAAAGCTTTAGCCACTGCTTAACCCAAAAAAAGAGGTATCGCTGAGCGATACCTCTTTTTTTGGGTTAAGCATTCTCTTGAGCAGGCTTTTTATACCAATTCACAAAAGTGTAGTAACACTTCTGTGAATTAAAACCCAAACTCAGTAAGAGTTTTAAAAACACAAAATGGCGTAGCCATTTTGTATCTTATAGCCTTAGCCATTTGTATCAGCAGGAATCAAAACCCAAATAGTGTGAGCCGGCGCGAAGCGCCGCCTCACACTATTTGGGTTTTATGTCCTAAAAAGAATGGCGACAGCTATAGTATTACATTTCACTTAAGGTTTTCCAGCCAGGTAACCATAGCGATCGCCTCTTCAGAGCCTTTGCATTTAGCCAAAATCTTACAGAATCATCACAGGCTGCTTTGATCTCGGCAAAAACTAGCTCTCCTTCATTTTTGCGATTCACTACAACAAAATGTCTCCAACCGAAAGTTTCTTGCATAGCAGTCCACTTAGAACCGATTAGATGGGGAAATTTTTGTTTTTTGGGCATATTACCTCATAAAAAATGCGGCTAGCCGCATTTTTTATGTCTAATCAATATCGTCGTTATCATCATCATCATCATCGTCATCGATGTAGCTAGGGTCATCACCTAGCATCAATTCGCTTAACTCTTCGGCTTCGTCATCAAACTTTAAGCTCGACTCAGTACCTTCTCTAGCGATAAGGCGACCTGTGGACTCCAGCCAATCAAGAATCGATGCTTGCTGCTCTGTAGGAATAAGTGTGGCTGGTTGGTTGCGGCGCTGTACGCGCAAAGCGGGGTTATTAATCATAAAAATATCAAATAAAAATTATAGTCTCGTTCAAGAATTGCGCCTTGCACAATTCTTGAAAACACTTCTTGAAAAGTTAGAAACCTGCGGGTAAACCCAAGCCACCAGTGAGGTCTTCCATTTTTTGCTTCATTGTGCCAGTAGAAAGCTGATAAGCATCCTTTAGGGCTGCTAGTACCAAGTCGGACAAAACTTCTGCACCTTCATTTAAAGCTTCAGGAGAAATTTCCACGCTTTGGGGTTCTTGGTTACCGCTTAGGGTGATTTTTACTAAACCGCCGCCCGATTCACCAGTTAAGCGCAATTCATCTAGTTCTTCTTGTAGCTTTTTTGCGCCTTCTTGAATTTGCTGCGCTTTTTGGAAGGCTTCTTTCATTTTGCCTAAACCAAAGCCAAATCCTTTTCCGTCTGACATAGCAGTATCAGTTTTATCCTAAGTTTTCCTGTACATTATGTCACTAATCTGCGCGATCGGGTAAGTACGGTCATTGCTAACTAGGAAGCGAAACTTGATAGTTAGTTGGTTAGGACTTCGTTGCCAAAATCTTGAGTTTTACTAAATTTATATAAGTCTACGATCGCACCCCAGATTGCGGAGCCTGTTTCAGGATCGACTCCGCGATCGCCACTCCAAAATTCATCAGCGCTCACCTCAAAGCCTAAGACAACTTGACGTGATTTGTTTAAATATTGAAAACAACATTTTGCCTCCTTGGGCATTTCGGCTTTGTAACGACCATTGGCAAATGAGATATCTAATAAACAACCAACGAGGGGTTCGATGTCATCAATGGTGATTTGGTTAAGCCGATCGCGATCGCGTCCAGCCCCTGACCATGCAGCAGGATCTTTAAATCCCCAATATTTCACTTGAATTTTGCCGTCATTTTCTACAAATTGCAAAATGCGCTGACGATAAGGGCGATCGAGGATCAGGGCGTTGGCTTGTTCGGCAAAGATGGCAATGCTGCCTAAAACGTTAAATGGGATGGGACGTTGCCACCAGACTAAGTTCACCAACCAGATGGGTTGATCTAACGATTGTTCGCGGTTGCTAAATTCACCTGCCATCCATGAAGTAAGATTGAAAAGCTCTTTAGAGACACTCATAAAATCCACAAATACTTAATACTAGATGGTTAATATGATTCATCAGAATGTAATCTTTACCTGTAAATTGACTCGAATCTAAACTAGCAAATTCTTGTGAGATGACTGGCATAAATCGTGATGTTATTCTCAATCAACGACACGTTCCTAAACACTTACCAAATACCCTACAATCTCTTCGTTTACTTAAGCTAGGGCGCTCTGCTCATGTTTTTAAAGATGAGGCTACTATGATTCGAGTGGCTCAGGCTATTATCGAATCAGGTGAGTATACTGGAAAAATCCGCAATTATGAGCGTTATGGGTTGTTTTTCTCAGAGCCTATTGGGTACAGAATTGCAGTAGATGGTTCAACTATTCCTTTGTTTTATGGCGAGGTTAAAGTAGATGCAAACAATCGATACCATGTTATCCCCCGCACTCGACCCAGTGAAGGATGAGTGGAGCTTTCTTGAAGTCTGGATCGATCCAATGCAGTCGCCGCCTTATTTGTTAATGCTAATGGGCGATCGCATGGGTGTATGTCGTGTTTGCGATCCTGTGGAAAACTATAAGGTTGTATTAACTAGTCAAAGCTATGAAGAAGCACAATTATGGTTATTAGAAGATGAGTTTGAGCCAATTAATGGAAGGCTTTCTCTTTCTGAAGTTTTAGCATGAAGATAAACACTATTCACAAATCCTATAAAATTAGAGAAAAATCACTAAGTTGCGTGACTTAAACTACTTATTCAATTACTTAAATTAGACTCTTACTAATTACTAAAAAATGGCAATTGTTAACTTATATTCCAAGAGAAAAAAGGATGTTGAGCGTATCACCCATCCAGAAGTTTATCAATATACAGACTTGCCGATTCCATTTAGAAGACAGGTTATATACATATGGGAAACTGCTATTGGACTTTACAATGGTCAGATTTCATCACTATCTAGAAACGTGTGGACATCAGTTTATAAGTCATTAACAAGAGAACTAGGTTTGCTTATTCTAGCGGGAGATCAACATCCTGAAAGTAGTTTTGAGCAATGCAGATCTTTTTTTCTTAATCAAGCCACACATACTGATAACCTTCTGGATCTAATCGAGCTTACTTTCTTCTACATTGAGTATTCTGTCCCAAAACTATTTGAGCAATATAGATACACAGATGAATTACTGCCCCAAACATCTGAGGAAGCAATTGAAGAGCTAAATTATCGTTTTCTTGAGCATGGAATTGGATATCAGTACAACAATGGTCAAATTATTCGTATTGATTCAGTTTTTCTCCATGCAGAAGCAGTTGTGCCAGCACTCACTCTAATCTCTAGTGAAGGGTTTAGCGGTGCTGAGCAAGAATTCCGAAGCGCCCATCAACATTATCGAAATCAAGAATATAAAGCAGCAATTGTTGAATCTCTAAAAGCTTTTGAAAGTACGATGAAAAATATTTGTGACAAATTTAGCTGGGCTTATGACAAGACTGCCACTGCTTCAAAACTTATTGATGTTGTCCTAAAAGAAGAGCTTATTCCTAAGTATCTTCAAGACCATTTAACAGGTTTAACAAATGTTCTTAAGGCTGGTGTTCCAACTGTTCGTAATAAAACGTCGGGGCATGGTCAAGGATCGGAAACAAAAGAAGTACCTGAATACTTAGCAGCTTACGTTTTGCACCTTACAGCTTCAAATATAGTTTTACTCGTAGAAGCCTACAAAGCTAAGCGTAGTGAGGTGAAATAAAACTTGTATATACTGATTTTTGCATAAATATTTAAATTGTTTCTTAGGTGTGACATCTTTCAATGACTAAATAATAAGAAAAATTTGCAGACTATTCTGGTAACTATTTCAAAAACACAATGCGTATCCTATCCCGCAATACATTGCGAGACTTTTGGGAAGCTCATCCAGATGCTGAAGAAGCTCTGAAAACTTGGTATTACGAAGCATCCCATGCCAATTGGCAAAGTCCAACCGATATAAAAGCTAATCATCGTAACGCTAGCTTCATTGCCAATAATCGCGTGGTTTTTAATATCAAAGGCAATAGCTATCGGCTAATTGTGGCAATTCGCTATGATATTGGCATTGTGTTTATCAAGTTTATTGGCACTCATGCCGAATATGACAGAGTAGATGCAGCAACAATTTAGTGATTACTCTAGTGAAGGTAAACCTATGGAAATGCGCCCCGTTAGGACTGAAGCAGATTATCAACAAGTTCTACAAGAAATTGAATTATTATTCGATGCTGAACCGAATACACCCGAATGCGATCGCCTAGATATTCTCAGCACCTTAGCGGAATCCTATGAAAGATTACACTTTCCCATAGAACTTCCCGATCCGATTGAAGCAATTCGGTACTACATGGATGCGCGTGGATGGTCACACAATGACTTAGAAGCTTGTCTCGGTAGTCGAGTTAGTTCGGCGGAGATATTAGCACGTAAGTTTTCTCTAACCCTAGAAATGATCAGAAAGCTACATAAAGAACTCGGAGTCCCCGCAGAGATTTTGATTCAGCCTTACCAATCATTACAAACTTCCGCATAAGTAATTATTGCAGTTAAGATATTTTGATGAATCTTATGGGCAAACTATAGCAATTTCCTTAACAGCTACATCTTGCCAGAGCTAACAGGAGGCGCAAACGATGTCAAAATAGTAGATCGATTCTACTGGAGAAAGATTAGGTGTCGGACAAATTTGATTACGATTTGATCATTATTGGTGCTGGTGTTGGTGGACATGGCGCAGCCCTCCATGCCGTCGCTTGTGGCTTAAAAACAGCGATCGTTGAAGATGGCGTAATGGGCGGAACCTGCGTCAATCGTGGCTGTATCCCCTCCAAGGCATTGCTAGCAGCTTCGGGACGGGTGCGTGAAATGCGGGCAAAGTCTCACCTTAAGGCATTAGGCATTGATGTGGGTGAAGTAAATTTTGATCGCGGGGCGATCGCTAGTCATGCCGATAACTTAGTACTGAAATTGCGCGGTGACTTGACCAATAGCCTCAAACGATTAGGCGTAGATATTTTGGAAGGTCGTGGTCGTGTCGCAGGTGTGCAGAAAGTTAGTGTTGGCAGTAAGACTTACACCGCTAAAGACATTATTCTCGCCACTGGTTCCGAGCCATTTGTACCACGCGGCATTGAAATAGATGGCAAAACTGTCTACACCAGCGATCAGGCTGTGCGTTTAGAAACCTTGCCCCAATGGGTCGCGATTATCGGTAGCGGTTACATCGGGCTGGAATTTGCCGATGTTTATACAGCGCTTGGTTCGGAAGTAACGATGATCGAAGCGTTAGATATTTTGATGCCAGGGTTTGATCCTGATATTGCCAAGATCGCGGAGCGTGTACTTCTCAAACCTCGCGATATCGAAACGAGAACTGGTGTATTCGCTACCAAGATTACGGCTGGTGCTCCCGTCAAGATTGAACTTACCGATGCCAAAACCAAGAAGGTAGTGGAAGTTCTGGAAGTGGATGCTTGCTTGGTTGCCACAGGAAGGATTCCGCTCACTAAGGATCTTGGATTAGAAAGTGTAGGTATTGCGCCGAATCAGCGTGGATTCATTGATGTGGATGACACGATGGCAACTTCCGTTCCGCATCTTTGGGCGATCGGTGATGCGACGGGCAAGATGATGTTGGCTCATGCGGCTTCGGCGCAGGGTATTGTTGCTGTCGAAAATATGTGTGGTCGTGCTTCTACGGTTGACTATCAAAGCATCCCTGCGGCGGCGTTTACTCATCCTGAAGTTAGCTTTGTCGGCTTGACTGAACCACAGGCTAAGGAGAAGGGTGCAGCAGAAGGCTTTAAGGTGGCTACAGCGAAGTCATACTTTAAAGGCAATTCCAAGGCGATCGCAGAGGGAGAAACCGAAGGCTTAGCGAAGATTGTTTACCGCGAAGATACGGGCGAACTTTTGGGCGTGCATATTATCGGTATCCATGCTTCAGACTTGATTCATGAGGCTTCGGCAGCAATACGCGATCGGCAAACGGTGCAGAAGTTAGCGACGATTGTTCATGCTCACCCAACGCTCAGCGAAGTCTTGGATGAAGCTTATAAACGCGCAGCACACATTTAATTAAAAAAGCACTCCAATGGGGTGCTTTTTTATGTCCATTTGCGATCGCCAAATTTCTTGGGTGTATCTATTTAAAGTCCATGTGTGTAAAATTTGTATTGACACACAACGCATGAGAATTAATTAGGATAAGATACTTATATGAAATCTCATCTAGCCGTACAGATAAAGCGTAAACATCCTAAGTCTGAATCCAGTTTCTCGGTGCTAAAACGTCTCATGCGTGGGTATAGCTCTAGGCTTGTTAGGGAATTTGAACAGTCTCAGAGCTTAGAGAAAGTTTCTTATAACAATCAAGTGTTATTGCTCTCAGAGAATGACGCGCAAAAGTTTGTGGAAATGATGCAAAATCCTCCAAAGCCATCTCAGGAGTTAGTGACATTGTTAAAGGCTAAACAATTAAAACAAAAATTATTCCTTCTGTCTTTACTCGTATTTTTAAGTGTAGATTTTTTAGCTCTTAATGTCATTGAAAAATCATTTAATGGTTCACTGAATGTTGTGGCACAAACAACAAACAAGATAAATAAAGCTCAAGCCAAGTCATTCTTTGAACGAGCTTTGAACAGAAGTAAGAGTGGTGACAATTATGGAGCAATTGCTGATTTAACAGAAGCTATTCGTATCAACACTCAATATGGTGATGCTTACTTATTAAGAGGCGCAACGAAAGATTCATTAGGTGACAATTATGGAGCAATTGCTGATTACACAGAAGCTATTCGATTCAAATCAGATTCCTTTTCTTTGGATAAGATATATAGATTGCGTGGCTTAACAAAGGCTAACTTAGAAGATAAATATGGGGCAATCTCTGACTACAATGAAGCCATTCGCATTAACCCTAAATATAGCGATGCCTATTTTGAGCGTGGTAATGCAAAAGGAATTTTAGGCGATTTATATGGAGCAATTTCTGACTTTACAGAAGCTATTCGATTTAACCCTCAATATAGTGATGCTTATGCTCTGCGTGGAGTAAGAAAGTTGACACTAGGAGACGAAAAAGGAGCTGCCAAAGATTTCACAAATGCTGCTGTATTATACAAACAACAAGGAGAAACTAAAAAACTTGCAAATCTTTTACAATTCATTCAAGAATTTGCTGGTTTACGCAAGCCCTAATTTTTAAGAGTTGCAAGATGTCTGAGACTTAATAGTTATTACACTATTTTTCTTTTAACCTGTTTTTTAATTCGAGAAACAAAAATATTTTTGTAGAGATTCTTTTTGCCGCATTTCAGTATATAAACTTATAAGTTTACGATTTTGTAATGTCAAAATCTTGATGATACTAAGACATGAGGGTAAACCTCCTACCCTACAGGTAGGGATACAAAACCCCAAAAATGAAAATATCCAAACTCTCAGACTTATTCAAGAAAGTCATATTAGCAATTTTTGCTTTAGCTTTAATGGCTATTTTGCTTAGACCAACAGCTTCAATTCACCTTCAGCTTGGTGAACATCTATTTTTATCTACTGAAGAGCCGTCGGAACAAATTAAGCCGCAGCCGCATTCAAAATAGATAAACCTACAGTATCTTTCAGCATTACTGAAAGATACTGCTTTCATTAGGGGAATCTGACTCCCTGATATTGTGTGTATTCTCTAGCAAGTCTATTATTGGTGGCTAGAGAATACATGGTACGGTTACAAAAATTTAATGCGATATATCCTGATTTTTGATATGGCATACAGTAACACTACTTAGAGCTAATAAGAGATACTATATTGATAGTCATTGTTAGAGAGTAAAATCTTGTGAATGAGTTGCTTGTAAAGACCTTGCCATCAAAATTACCTAGAGTCGCCGTCTATCTCGATGCTGACATGAAAAAAGACTTGGAGACACTTGCCAAACTAGACAAGCGAAGTGTTTCTAACCTTATCTATGCTTGGGTTGTAGATAATATTGAGGCTGCCAAGCGAGAGGGGAAATTAGGCGATCGCACTAATAGTAAAGGAGCTAAATAAATGACACAAACAATTGCACCACCATCGACCTTGTACGAGCGTGACCTTAATTTGTGGTTAGGAGATGCGATCGCCAAATTGAAGGCGGGTGACTTTCAAAATCTTGACGTTGCAAATTTAATAGAGGAGCTAGAGGGATTGGCTGGTAGAGATCGGCGTGAAGTATCAAATAGGCTTAAACGATTGATCGAACACATACTCAAGCGCCGCTATGTCGATATGCCTGAATGTTATAGAGGATGGGAAGTCACGATTATCAATCAGCGTGATGAACTTGATGAAATTTTGAGTCAGTCCCCAAGTCTTAAACAGGTTTTCTTGCAATGTTTTGATGATGCGTTTAAAAAAGCCTTGCGACTCGTAAAAACTGAATACCGAGAGGTTTCTTTCCCAGATACATGGCAGTTCGGGCGCGATATCGACACAATGCTAAATGTTAATTTTTGGGAGTAGCGATCGTACTAATAGTTCTAAGTAAAAAAAGCACCCCATCGGGGTGCTTTTTTTATTCACGTTCCGCCAGTCTCGCTTGCAGCAATGGCACATAGTTGGTATACACATGCCCTAATCTAAACTCCTCATCATCCAAAACCTTCTGATGAAAAGGAATCGTTGTTGGTACACCTGTAATCGCGCATTCACGTAAAGCTCGCTTCATCCGTAAAATCGCTGCATTGCGATCGCTGCCCCAGACAATCAACTTCGCAATCAGCGAATCGTAATAGGGAGGAATCACATAATCGGTATAAACATGGGAATCCATGCGAACACCAGGTCCCCCAGGGGGCAAATAGCCACTGATCTTTCCGGGATTGGGACGGAAATTGTGATCGGGATCTTCAGCATTAATTCGACATTCGATCGCATGACCACGAATCTCAATGTCCTTTTGTTGAAATCTCAACTTCTCGCCTTGGGCAACTCGTAACTGCTCAGCAATCAAGTCAATTCCTGTGATCATCTCAGTGACAGGATGCTCAACTTGGATGCGAGTATTCATCTCCATGAAGTAAAACTTGCCGTATTTATCCAGCAAAAATTCAACTGTCCCCACACCGAGATAGTTAATTGCTTTAGCAGCCTTTACTGCCGCATCCCCCATTCTTTCGCGTAATTTCGGATTAACCGCACTGCTAGGCGCTTCTTCTAATAATTTTTGATGCCGACGTTGGATCGAGCAGTCTCTTTCACCCAAATGCACCACATGACCATGCATATCTGCCAAGATTTGCACCTCAATGTGGCGGGGCTCCTCAATCACTTTCTCCATATAGACCCCACCATTGCCAAAGGCTGCCTCAGCTTCACCTTGAGCCGCACGTAAAAGGCGCAGTAAGTCATCAGGATTAGTGACTAGGCGCATCCCCCGACCGCCGCCGCCTGCGGTTGCTTTGATCATTACAGGATAGCCAATCTCATGGGCAATTTTAATCGCCTGCTCTTCCGACTCAATTAAGCCTTCACTGCCAGGAATAGTTGGTACACCTGCCTTTTGCATCGTCTTTTTGGCGGTGGACTTGTCA
Organism: Pseudanabaena sp.; assembly: GCA_044354985.1. Classification (GTDB taxonomy): domain Bacteria; phylum Cyanobacteriota; class Cyanobacteriia; order Pseudanabaenales; family Pseudanabaenaceae; genus Pseudanabaena. Next base: position 18,571 of record JBIKYZ010000021.1, read on the forward strand.
CCCATTGAGCGGATCGAGTGGGGACTTGGTCCCACGAACATCAAGTTATGGTCGGCACAAATTTCGGCAAATCTAGCATTCTCTGATAGAAACCCATAGCCAGGATGGATGGCAGTAGCATTATGGGTAAGGGCTGCCGAAATAATATTGGGAATATTTAGATAGCTTTTGCTGCTGGGAGAATCGCCAATGCAGACAGCTTCATGGGCTAGTTGTACATGCAAAGAATTGCGATCGACATCGGAATAAACCGCAACTGTCGGAATTCCGAGTTCTTCGCAAGTCCGAATAATTCGGAGCGCAATTTCACCTCGATTGGCAATCAGTAGTTTGGCGATGGGAGCCATGTTTCAGAACGGTAATTGGTGTTTGGTGTTTGGTAATCGGTGATTGGTTGCTCTGTTTTGGTAGTTGCAAATCCCGATTGAGCTTTCGGTCACTGACTTACGGTTTTGTTAGTAGTCGATGACTTAGAGCTTTTGAATTTTAACTTTTTTTGGGTATCTATATTGATTAAGTTTATCGCTGTTCCTGCTGCCATCCTATAAAGCAGGGAGTCGGCTCGAAGCTGCGCCTCTCTGCTTTGGCGAAAACGATATGTTAGCTGAGCAAAATGGCGTTCCCAAGCAAGATATTTTTCGTAGGTTATCAAGATGCGATCGCGTAAAGTTTCGCTCCTGCGGGGTAAAACTTTGCAATTTATTCTGCACAAATACTTAATCATACCAATTCACAAAAGTGTAACAACAATTCTGTGAATTAAAAAACAAACCCTGTAAGGGTTTTAAAAACAGAAAATGGCTTACATTTTGTGTTTTGGTATAGCTTTCCCATCTATTCAATTTAGGCTATCAAAATTTTAGCTCTCTCAGATTTGATTAACTCGTGAATCAGATCTAAGAGAGCTTTTTATTTATTGTAGGTGCTTGCATCTAAATCCAAATCCCCTCACTTAGTTAATACGAAGCTAAGCGCTTAGAGCAGCAACATCTCTACGAGAGTTATTGCTTTGGGGTTGAGCAAGAGGAGTGAGTCGAACTGCAATTGGTTGCATTGGTCGTGGCTCTGATGGTAATCCTGGAGCATAGGACTCAAGGACATGACCACTACGGGTACACATGACTAATAGGTAGTCACATGCTTCGCATTGGGTTTTGACTTGAGCGAGATAGGAAAGGTGGTGGCGTTCGGCGATCGAACCGCAATTAGGGCAACGGATTGATTCAATCATTTTGGGTAGCTCTCTAAGATATATGTGAATTTAAATGGATAGATTTAAATTGATGTTTGTCAAAACTTTGGATAAACTGATTTATTAAAGATATTTAATGAACTTAAAATTGGTACATTAAATTGTTCAATAAATCAGAATTTATGATGGATTCATCACAGGATAAAGTTCAATTTGTAATACATCGAAAATACAATAGGGCTCAGCGAAAGTGTTTCTAAAGGAATAGTTGTAAGTTTCAGGTGTATTTTGAAGTGTAGTTTTAGACAAGCATGTGTGAGATAAATTTCTAAAAACTGATTTTGAATATGCAATTATTATAAGCATGAAAAATGGGGATCATCTCTAGACAAGCGATCCCCGTCTTACAAATAGTTAGAACTAATTACTAGACCCTGCTTGGCTGTAGGGAGTTGATTGATGATTAAAAAATAGTTAAAGAATAATATTTAACGCAGAATATTATATAAATCTTTACAAGAATTGCATTGCTAATTGAATATAAATTTTTCTAAAGAAATCTCAATGTTTTAAATATTTCTTTACAGTATAGCAATGCAAGAGATCGCTAGGACAAGTTAAAACCTAAAAGATAAGTTGCGGCGCAAAGCGCCGCAACTTATCTTTTAGGTTTTATTTCCTGAGCAAGATTTACGATGCGACAGCAAAAAATTAGTCAGCAATTTGATAAAAGTCATCTTGTCCATCTACGAAATTAAGGCACTAGTTAGTAAATTAGTGGTAAGAGAAAATAGAGGCAGAGAAAAGGAGAAAGCTATGGAATGTCCGCGCTGCCAGAGCCAAAAGACAATCAAAAACGGCAAACATTACCACCAAGATGGCAAAGCTATCCAGAACTATTTGTGTAAAGGATGCGGCAAGAGATTTAGTGAAAGGACAGGAACACCAATGTCAAGGCTGAGAACACCAGCAAGTGTCGTATCCTTAGCGCTGAAGATGAGGAGTGAAGGGATGGGAATCAGAGCCAGTGGGAGAGTACTAGAAAAATCCCATGTCAGCATAATGAGATGGGAGCAAAAATTGGCAACCCAGTCACAGCAATGGAGTCCAGATGCCCCAGCAGGAGGGGATATAACAGTCGAGGGAGATGAGGTTTACACTCGCGTAGGCGAGAACCTTCCCCCCCTTCAGAGTCAAAAGGTTGGACAATCACATTTATTGAGCGTGGGAGTCGCTACTGGATTGAAGCAAAAGCAGGAATGAAAACAACAGACTTATTTAAGCAAGCCACCAGCACCGCATGGTCATGGGCAAAAACTAGTCAATATATTCGATGGTTTACCGATGGTGAAAGACGACCAACTATGGAAAATGGCAAGTGTTTATCTCAAATTATCAGAAGTCACTCGTGAATATGGACATCGCAAGGTATGAAGATATGGATTGGAAGTTGCCATAAAAATTAAAGGGTCACAGGGAAATCGTCGGGTCGAATGGGTCAAGCCTGAGCATCCTTCTATGGCAATCGGACTTTTTCATCGTCCCGTTTCTATGCTGGAATTACTATCCTCAAAGAGTTTTAGTTTCCTCACTAATTAACTGACCAGTGCCTGTAAAGCATCTAAGGAATGAAAATTAATTAACTTGTGTAATTAAAACCAAAATTTGTTGGGGCGGGCTTCGCCCGCCCCAACAAATTTTGGTTTTAATTGATTTTCATTCCTAACTCGTTTTAGATTGATCACCTCTAAAACAAGGAAAGAGTTTGGTTTTTATGAAATATAAAAACCAAACTCTTTCCTTGTTTGAAGTAAAAAGCTATAAAATCAAGCTAATACTAAGGCATGAACCAACCACAAAATGTAGGGCAACAGCAATAAATCGATAGTTGAGTAAAAGTTCGGCGCGATCATGATTTTCGCTAATAAATGAGCATAATCTCCATGCGATTGGTAAGCTAATCAACACGATCGCAGTCCAAGTCGGGAAAAAGTGTAGCATGATCGCAATAATCGTAATCGCATAGATCACGCTACAAACCCAAGGTAAAAGTTGTGCTGCTCGCTTAGTCCCCAAACGCACAACAGGTGATCGCTTACCTGCGGCAAGATCATCGTTAACTTGATTAAAATGCGAACAAAATAAGATCAGACTAGTAATAATGCCGACAATGATCGCTGCTGCAATTGAGCCGACTGACCAAGATTTAGTTTGACTGTAGTAAGCAGCCGATACACCTAGAGGACCAAAGGCAAAAAAGCATAAAACTTCTCCCCAGCCCTGATATCCCAATCGAAAAGGAGGCCCTTGGTAAATATAGCCAAGGAAACAACAAAGGGTGATCGCACTAACAACAACTACATCTTGCTGTAGCCAAGAAATTGCTAATACGCCACTGATGCCGAGGAGTAAGCAAATATTGGCGATCACAAATATTAAGTTCTTCTTGCCTGTGAGATTGACTACCGAATGCGCTTTATTGACATCAATCCCAGTCTCAGCATCAAACACATCATTGCAGAGATTTTCCCAGACTAAAATCAAAACTGCGGAAATCAGAAATTCCCAAAACACAATCCAGTTAATTGCTCCTGTATCGCGATAAGCAACAGCAGTACCCGTAGCGATCGGGATGATCGCCACGCTATACATTGGAAACTTAATTGCTGCCATCCATAATTTTCGAGATGGAGTGGGGAATATCTCAGGAGAATCAATGAGACTTTTTACCATACTAGCCAAGATGATTTTGTGAGCGCCACCCTAACTTAAAACAAAAGCGAGATCCTCTCAAACTTTTACTAGCAAAAACTAGTGAATTATTAAGCTTTGCAAAGTAAGATGGAGATAATTAAGCATAAAAATTTTAACGTACAGGTATAGAAAGAATATGCGGGTTGCGATCGCTGGAGGAGGGTTAGCAGGATTATCCTGTGCCAAATATTTAATCGATTTGGGACATCAGCCGATTTTGTTAGAGCGCAATGATGTTCTAGGGGGCTTAGTTGCAGCTTGGAAAGATAAGGATGGCGACTGGATCGAAACAGGGCTACACAACTTTTTTGGGGCTTATCCCAATATGTTGCAGCTTATGGGGGAACTAGGCATTTTAGACCGTCTGCAATGGAAACGCCACGCTTTAATTTTTAACCAGCCTGAAAAGCCAGGAGTCCTTTCTTGGTTTGATGTCCCTGATCTTCCAGCGCCTTTCAACATTATTATCTCGATTCTGCGCAACAACGACATGCTCAGCTGGAATCAAAAAATCCGATTTGCGATCGGCTTGATTCCTGCGATTGTCCGTGGTGACAAATATGTAGCGTCCATGGATAAATATACGTTTAGCGAATGGCTAGAAATGCATGGTATTGGTAAAGACATCACTACTGACATCTTCATTGCTGTTTGTAAATCTCTTAAATTTATCGACCCAGATATCATTTCAGCCACAATTCCCCTACGCGCTCTAAATAAGTTTCTGCAACAAAAAGAAGGTTCACGAATTGCTTATTTAGATGGCGCACCACCTGAGCGCCTCTGTAAGCCGATCGCTGATTATGTAATTGATCGTGGGGGTGAAGTGCATACTAGCGCTGGACTAAAGCAGATAGTGGTGGGAGCCGACGGAAATGTCGAGAAAATCATAATTCGAGGAATTAACGGCGCACCAAATCAAGAAATCATTGCCGATGCTTATGTGTCAGCAATGCCTGTAGATGTGATGAAAGACTTCATGCCGATCGCTTGGCAGTCCATGCCGTTTTTTCAACAACTAAATCATTTAGAAGGCGTACCAGTAATCAGCGTCCAAATTTGGTTTGACCGCAAGCTTACAGATATTGATCACACATTGTTTTCGCGATCGCCACTTCTCAGCGTTTATTCTGATATGAGCAACTCTTGCAAAGAGTACGCAGATCCTGACAAGTCAATGCTGGAATTGGTTTTTGCTCCTGCTGCTGATTGGATTGATCGCCCCAATAGTGAAATTATTGACGCAACCTTGAATGAACTGGCGAAACTATTTCCGAAGCACTTACCAAGTCCAGCCAAAGTCCTCAAATCCCATGTAGTTAAGACTCCAAGATCGATCTATACTGCAATTCCTGACCGCGAAAAATTTCGCCCTACCCAAGCAACTCCCATTGTTAATTTCTTTCTGTCAGGCAGCTATACAGCACAACCATTTTTTGGCAGTATGGAAGGGGCTGTACTTTCTGGTAAGCTAACAGCACAGGAAATCCACAAAGCAAGTCAATCTTCTGGAAATAAAGTCCTTGGTCGAACCTCTAACGAAAACCAGTCAAATCCATCTGTCGTCACTGCCTAAACCAATGGGAATACGTCAGCCAGTCAATCTGGAGGAAGCCTACGAGATTTGTCGTTGCATTACGGCTAAGTATGCCAAGACTTTTTATCTTGGCACAATGCTGATGTCAGAAGCAAAACGACGAGCAACTTGGGCTATCTATGCTTGGTGTCGTCGTACCGACGAGCTTGTTGATGGTATGCAAGCAGACACCACAGATGCAGAAACGCTCTTTAACTGGGAGAAACAGTTAGAGGCGACATTTCGTGGTGATCCGATCCATGCGTCGGATATTGCTTTGGCGGATACTGTCAAGCATTATCCAATGCCAATTCAGCCTTTCAAAGACATGATCTCTGGAATGCGAATGGATCTCAAATACGATCGCTACCAAACCTTTGACGATCTGCATTTATATTGCTATCGCGTCGCAGGCACTGTCGGTTTAATGTCAGCAGCAATCATGGGCTTTGAGACTAAAGATCCATCAGTAATTGCTACGGCAACTGAAGCCGCGATCGCTTTGGGTATAGCAATGCAGCTAACTAATATTTTGCGAGATATTGGCGAAGATGCTCAGCGTGGACGCATTTATCTGCCTCTTGAGGATCTGCATTATTTTGACTATACCGAAAAAGACTTATTAAGCGGTACGGTTGATGAGCGATGGACTGAACTAATGCGTTTCCAAATTCAAAGAGCGCGTGAGTTTTACCAACATGCTGAAGATGGGATCTCGGCTTTATGCAAGGATGCCCGATGGCCAGTTTGGTCTTCGCTAATTTTATATCGCAATATTTTAAAAGCGATCGAACATAATAACTACGAAGTATTTATGCGTCGCGCCTTTGTCCCTCGTTCAAACAAGCTGCTTGCCTTGCCTTGGGCATGGCTTAAAGCTCAAACGTCATAATCAAACCAAAAAGCATCGAGCCGCGATGCTTTTTGGTTTATATGGCTTTGCTCGGAAACCTGAAACAATAAATTTGTTCAGAAATTACTGTAATACCAATTATATCTGTCGCCATTCTTGTTAGGGCACAAAACCCAAATAGTGTGAGGCGGCGCGAAGCGCCGCCTCACACTATTTGGGTTTTGTTTTGTCTTGATACAGGTCACTATAGCTGCTATAACAAAAGTGTTGTCACACTTTTGTTAATTAAAATCAAACCCTGTGAGGGTTTTACAGCAATAGAGAGGTCGCTATGCGACCTCTCTATTTGGCATGAACTTTATGGAGCTTATACCAAGGAGTTTTTGGATATTCGTGATGCTCCCAATGGTAATAGCCAAAGTTGTAACAGCTAACAAATGACCATAGATTGGAATAGTAACTGCTTTGCAATCGAGGAGAGAAATAGGGGTTTTCGTGTAGTTGGTGATGTGGTAGATAAGTACCAAAGAAGAATAACTGTAAAGAGCTCAGCACAAGGGGAACAAGTACAAAAAATATTAAATTTGTAAATGCAATATGGAAAATGCTTGTTAATCCCCAAGCAATTAGAATCATATTCACTAAGAAAATGATTAGCGATCGCATGGGAAAATATTCACGGATAAACTTGCAATACCAAAATATTGGATTGGGAACACTGTCGTAAAAATCAGGATCGCCACTTTGAGAGGCATAGCGATGATGATTAAAATGATTAGTACAGCAATGGTTATAGGGCAGAAATCCATAAACTGTAACTGCAAGTCGTCCAATTAGATGGTTGAGACTTCTGTTACTTGGGATTAAATTCCCATGCATTGAATCATGGGCGAGGATAAATAAACCCGTATGCAGATAAGTACGCCCCAAAACAGAGACAATTAACCAGAACCAAGAAGTATCTGATATTTGAATAGAGAGAAGCTTAAATAGGCTGACAAACCATAGACTAATAATAATTACGGCTATTAATAATCCAATCCAATCTTCCCCTTGATATACCTTTTGTAGAGAGGTAAACATTTGCATATTTTCAAAAGGCAATAGTTAAAACGATAAAAATAAAATCGGCGGTGCGATCGCGCCGCCGATTTCAAAAGCGTAAATTGCTATAACTAAACTAACGAGCGAAGTTCAGCAACTCTTTAGCCGATGCTAGCAAGTCGATCGCAACAAAGAAAATCTTATTGTTAGGATCGAGTAAAAAGCGCCAAGAGATATTCATACCTACACCAGAACCGAACCAAGGAGTTTGCACTTTACCAGTAATCTTGATTTGAGTATATCCACCATCTGCTGGTTCAGAAACACCTTTTTCTGGAACAAGCACCAAGTTTTGACATTCTTCTTTAAAAAATCTCAACACGGCATCTTTCCCGACAATTGGTCTTTGGAAAGGAGGTTGTAGCGCACCGTCTGGGAGAAATAGAGCAATAAGAGCATCAAAATCGTTAGCGTTCAGATTATTCATGTAAGACAAGACTGTAGGATTGTCTACACCTTCAATACTAACTTGAGTGCGCTTAGATACTTCTTGTGGAGGAGAAACAGGCTCAGCAACACGAGTAAATTCACCCATTTTGTTGGGGTCATAGCCCATATCTACAACTGAATTACGGAGAATCGTAATTTGTTGTCCTGGCTCTAAACCTTTCAGAGTTTCTAACACAGCTGAAGCGTTCGCTGACAGCTTGTAACCTTCAGGAATTGGAGCAACAATTCCCTTTTCCATCCACTCACCAAGTTGATACCAAAAACCTAGTTTGATGTTTTGCGACCAAATAGCATAAGTACGGCAAATCGGAGTGTCAGCACGATTAGCTAAATCACACATGACCTGAGTTTGCTGTTGAAAGCTCATTTTCTTGATATCATTCAAAGTCAACTCAGCCAACTGCATACTTGCGGCTCCAGGAGCTGCGATCGTTACAGTTTTACCCATCTCAAGGTAAGTAAACCAGATCCAAGCAAGTTGGTCTTCAGGGCTAAGTTGATTAAATCTTGCGGTAGTTGCTGGCACTACGTCAGCAGCAAGGGTGTTAGGGAAAATACTTCTGGCTGAGTTAATGGTGTAGGTCATAAGATTGGGTTGAGAGTGCAACTGAATAGTTTGATGTCGTACCTCTACATGAAGGAAAGACAAATCCGACATTTTAGAGAACAGAATTTTAAGATAGTGAGCTTAATTAAATCCAACAAAAAAACAAGAAAAATACTACGATTTTTATGAGTAATACATTTCTATTTTAGTGATGATTAATTGGAAGCTATATAAACAATAAAAATACAAATTCGTTTATTGCTTAATCACCTAATTACATGTACTCATATTGTGTTTACAATTACAAAACCTCTAAGGATAGATATTGGATCTAATTTGACTTGTTTATGGTTTGATTAAATCATTTATTTATAATCATTCCTTTTTGAGTTAACAATAGTGATTATTGCTTGCAGTATGGATATTAGAAGATTTCTCAAGATAAAAAACCCAAAAAAAGTCAGCAATAAATGCTGACATTTTTTTTGCTTTTTTATTTATTCTAATAACTATGTCGGTGGATATATTTGTAAATCTACTAAAAGGTAGACTCTAATTCATGCTTATAAAACCCATATAATAAAGAGGAATACTTAGCATAATCTATCTTTATATAAGTTATTACATACAAGTAAGTGCAGCAATCTTGGCGATTTTATCAGCATTTAAGCCTTCAAGTTCATTGAGGCTAAGCCAACCATCTTTAACCAACCCCGCAAACACAAAAACCAAAGTGGGCAATCGAAAGTCATATCGACCATCGACTTCATGACGTTTAACGCTCAAAAAATCATGCAAACGCCACATGTCCTCGATCTCAGCTAAAGAGCTTGCTCGATAGCGAACTGAGTCAATCAGAGCCCCGATCTCTCGCTTGTAGGCAATGTCAAAAGCTTTTTTAGCTACTTCTTCTTCTGTTGTTGTCCACTCAGTATTTGTTGCTTGCATTATGAAAATTAAAAACGATAATATTTATTTATGTTAAGAATAATAACTATATATGATTTAAGTCACACAAATTGCACTAAATTTCTTTACTTTTATTGCGATCGCTAAAATAGCCATAACATAGATGAGTCAATATACCTGAGGTTTAACTAAAGAAGTTTATTTTAATTCATACCTTTAGAATATTGCTATTAGTCCCAAAATCATGTACCAAATTTGTTGCTGCTAGTTATCACTAAATCTTCAATATTTCGTGTCATTACGTTGCAAATATTATCTAAAGGCAAATCATTCGCATCATGTCCAAAGGGATCTTCTATTTGAATGCCAATTTCTTCGATACCTAATAGAGTGAAGCTAATTAAAGCGACGATTGGACCTGTCATCCATTGCAGTTGATCTACCATCTGGAATGGAAGTGATAATGAATAAATCATTAATAATTGCTTTAAATGAATAGAATAAGCGAGCGGAATTGGTGTTCTGAGAATACGTTCACAAATGCCTATAACATCGACCATTTGGTGTAAAAGTTGGAGCATATCGTTGAGTTGATAACGATCAAGCTTTTCCTTTATTGACTGATCTTGAAGATAGCTGCTAATCCAAAATGCAATTTCAAGAGGTGGATGACGCATCGTTTTGAGATGATCAAATTGTTCTACTGAAAGATTGGCTTCAAGCTCGGTATTGACTGGCTCTGAGCGCAAATGTAATTTTAACGCGATCGCAAAAGCTGGTAATAGCTTGACAGCGGCAATTTTAGCTTGGCGATCGCTTGGTTCTTTTTCTGCAATTGCTACTAAGATTTGTCGAGATAAATTCCGAACTGTATTTACAAGCAATCCCCAAGCTTTGCGACCTTCCCAAAATCGTTCATAGGCGGTGTTGGTTCGGAATACGAGCAACAAACCCAACACAATATTGGGAATAATGTTACCCAATATTGGCAAGGAAACTTTGACTTGATAAAGGTATAGAATATAAATGAAAATGCCAAACAATCCACACATTAGCGATCGTGGCAAAACCTCAGGAACTACTGAGCCTTTCCATCGCAGTGCAATGTGAAACCACCCATCATTTTTTTTCATTACAGATTCTAATTGAGACTTGATGCTAGCAGTTTACCCCAAGGCTAAACCCATGCTGTATCTACGCTCATGAAATTGAGGCTATATTAGGTGTTTCGGGGAGGTCACCCATCATAAACGGCTCAATGCTTTTCATGATGGGTGTTTCAGATGTCGAATACCTCCGATACTAAAACCATTGTGCATAAAACATTTCAGACCTCTAAGCTAAAGCACCTCCCCGAAACACCTATTGAGCCAACGGAAAAAGTAAGGATTAGGTATAAGTCCGACCGCGCCAACTTTTGGGCTTGGTAAGTGCCGAAATCCAGATCCGAATTACTGCAACAGGATCGGCAAGGGGAGATAGCCAAAACCAAAAGCCAACCTCGGTATAGCTAGTGCGAATACCAAACACAAGTAAGCATCGGATAAACACCAGAAAAGTATTGAGCCAAAACAAAATATTCATCAATATTGATGGTGTTGGTTGCCAAATTGATAGGGCGATTAGCATTAATATTGGCAATCCCTGAACGGCTGTGAGTAACAGACAATCCGCAAAGGTTTGGCTTGGGGTCGAGGCATCCTTAAGATCAAGCGATCGCCCCCATTCGCGCCATGTTTCCGCCATAGATGTATACATCCGCACCTGCATCAATGCTGCCCCATCGAGAAAGCCCACCTTTGCACCACGTTGAGCGGCAGCTCTAGCAAGTGTGACATCATCGCAAAACGATGACTTAGCTAATTCATAGCCATTTAACTCAACCAATTTTGCGCGTTTAGACAGGAAACATTGACCATTTGCCATCACCCTATCTTCGGTAAATTGAGTGCGATCGCCTGTTGCCCCAAAACGAAAAATGAGCGTGATCAATAGCGCGGGTTGAAGCCACTGCTCGCCTGCGGTTTTGAGAATAAATTTCGGTGACAGCGACACAATATCAAAATTATCGACTATGGCTTTATCCACAAAGCTGGCGACTAGCCCCTTTTGCGGTAATGTATCGGCATCAATTCCAAGTACCCACTCACTAGTTGGGTCACTATTTAAAAAACCTGTATGCAAAGCCCAAGGACGACCGACCCAACCTTCAGGCAAAGGATCATCGGTAATTAGCTTTAAGGGAATCGGGAAATCCTTTTGCAGCTTCTGCACATATTCGGGAGTGCCATCTTGCGATCGGCTATCCACGACAATAATTTCTTTAGCGGCTTGATCGCGCAAACCTTCTAAACAAGTCGGTAAGCGCTCAATTTCATTGAGTGTCGGGATAACGATCGAAACTTTAGGATCTTGCTTAGCTAAGGCTTCGGCTGAAAGCTCAAGTGGTAATAACGGCGCTGTGCGATCGCGGGCAGTGCTAAGACGTTTGAGCAGCACAAGTGTCGCGGGGACTTGTAGCAGCAAAAAAAATATCGGGAAACCTATTAAAAAAAGCGGATTATTCAACTTCGATGGAGATACTTACGTTCTTAAAATTTAATCCTATCGTAAATCAAGCCGCGCAATGCGCGGCTTGATTTACGATTATTCTTCTAACAAGCTTCTCAACATCCACGCTGTCTTTTCGTGAACTTGGAGTCGTTGAGTCAAAAGATCGGCAGTTGGTTCATCGTTGGCTTGTTCTGCGATCGGAAAAATTGAACGGGCTGTTCTTGTGACAGCCTCTTGCCCTTCGACGAGCAACTTGATCATTTCTGTCGCTTTAGGTACTCCTTCGGTTTCGGGAATTGAAGTGAGTTTGGCATAGGCAGAATATGTGCCGGGGGCAGGAATACCAAGTGAGCGAATTCTTTCTGCAACAAGATCAACGGCTAAAGCTAGCTCTGTATACTGTGCTTCAAACATGAGATGTAATGTATTGAACATTGGTCCAGTTACATTCCAATGGAAGTTATGGGTCTTGAGGTAGAGAGTATAGGTGTCGGCAAGTAAGCGTGATAATCCATCAGCGATCGCAATCCGATCCTCTTCAGAAATGCCAATATTAATCGAGCTAGGCAGCTCTTTGTCGCTAATTTTTTCCTTGTTTTTGCCCATTTTTGTTGTTATCCAGATTATTACTGAAAGTATTATAACCATTCTGATAACCACATAAATACACCCATCATGAGTTTGTGAAGCCATGAAAGAGCTTTTCTGGAAATATCAATATAACTTCTGAAGCTTACTCCTCTTTTTCTGTAGTACTAAATAGGTAAGATGGGCGGCGCGAAGCGCCGCCCATCTTACCTATTTAGTACTACCTTTTTTCCTGCTAAACTTGAAATCTTGTCGTAATGCATATGGCGTTTTATTCACTGGGTTAATTCGGTTTAATTTCATGCAAAAACCTCAAATACCACTGAACGAGAGCGATCGCCAACTTGCTCTTGAGCGCTACAACATTCTCGATACCTTGCCAGAACAGGAATATGATGACTTGACGCAACTAGCCGCCAGTATTTGCGGCACACCGATCGCTTTGATATCTTTTATTGATCGCGATCGACAGTGGTTTAAGTCTCGCGTTGGTCTTGACGCATTAGAGACTCCTCGCGATATTTCCTTTTGTGGTCACGCAGTTGCTAATGATGCATTCTTAAATGTTCCAGATGCGATTCAAGATCCTCGCTTTGCTGACAACCCATTAGTTGTTAATGAGCCAAATATTCGCTTTTATGCTGGCGTACCTTTAAGGACTTCAGATAATTTCAATTTAGGAACCTTGTGTGTCATAGATAGCCAGCCACACGACTTGACACCTCAACAGATTAAACAACTTGAAGCTCTTGGTCGTTTAGCTATTAGCTTGTTAGAATTACGGCGCAACAACGAAGCATCAAAGCTTCTTGTGTCGGTGCTTGAGTCTTCACATAAAGTCTCAATGCTGCAACAAGCTATTTTAGATAGTGTTAACTTTGCAGTTATTGCCACAGACTTACAAGGCGGTATTCAATCCTTCAACTCAGGGGCAGAATCGCTACTGGGTTATAAAGCAGCAGAAATAACTGGTAAAAGTCTTGAAATTTTCCATGATATCAATGAAATTAGTGAAAATTCTCATCAATTATCCATAGAATTAAATCAACCTGTCGAAATTGGGATCGAAGTATTTACGATTAAAGCAAAATTGGGGAAAGCATTTGAGAAAGAATGGACTTACATTTGTAAGAATGGCGATCGCATTCCTGTTCTGTTGTCGATTACTGCGATTTATAATCAGAAACAAGATAATCAGAAACAAGAAGTTACAGGATTTCTCTGTGTTGCCAAAGATATTACTGCTCAAAAAGAATCTGAACGCGATCGCTTTCTTCGTCAGCAGACCGAAAAATTGGTAACTACCCAAAATCAAATTGCGGGAGTCCTTGCTGAGTCATCTGGCTTTAGTAATGCTGCCATGCGAATCTTACGGACGCTGTGCGAACTGCTGTCTTGGGATATTGCTGAACTATGGCTTGTCAGTAGCTATCCTCGTGCTTTAAGCCTGATGACAAGTTATTCCAAACCAGAAATTGTATCAACAGAGCTAATTCAGACCCATCAACTGATGTCAATTGAATATGGCTCTGGTTTGATTGGCTCAGTCTGGGCGGAAGGAAAGGCTAAATGTGTGGAGATTGATCAATATCCTAATTTTTACAAATCAGAAGCTGTAAAAAAAATAGGTATAAACTATGCGTTAAGTTTTCCTGTATGCGGAGAGAATGAGACTGTTTTAGCTGTAATTACGATGTTTAGTCGCGAATATCAGGATTATAATCTAGAACTACTTAACGTCGTAACAGCGATCAGTAGACAGATCGGTCAGTTTATGGAAAAGCGCAAAATTGAAAGAGATTTGCACAAACAAAATTGGCGATCGCTGTTGCTTGCCGATATTGCTCTTCGCATTCGTCAGTCACTTAATCTTCAGGAAATCCTGAATACATCTGTCATCGAAATTCGCAAATTTATTAGAGCTGATCGGGTTCTCATTTATCGATTTCATGATGATTGGTCGGGGATAGTAGAAGTAGAATCGCTCAATTCTAAGTGGAGAAGTTCTCTCCATACTGATTTTCAAGATACTTGTTTTCAATCAGGATATTGGAAGCCCTATCAAGAAGGTCGAAAGTTAGCGATCGACAATATTGCTGAATCTGATCTCAGTGAATGCCATAAAGAACTTTTAGTTAGGTTTCAAGTGCAAGCTAACCTTGTTGTTCCGATTATTGAAAACGCCCGTTTGTGGGGATTGCTGATTGCCCATCAATGTTCTGAGCCAAGACATTGGGAATCTTTTGAGATCAGTCTGCTGAATCAGCTTGCGGATCAAATTGGGATTGCGATCGCTCAGTCACGATTGCTTACCCAAGAGAAAGAACAACTCAATCTTTTACAACAACAAAATGTTGATTTGGAAATTGCTCGTAAAGAAGCCGAAAAAGCAACCATAGCCAAAAGTTCTTTCTTAGCAACCATGAGCCATGAGATTCGGACTCCTATGAATGCTGTCATTGGTATGACAGGACTACTACTAGATACTAATCTTGATGCTCGGCAAAGAGATTTTGCAGGAACTATCCGCTCTAGTGGAGATCACTTGTTAAACCTTATTAACGAAATTCTTGATTTTTCTAAATTAGAAGCAGGGGAAATGCAATTAGAGAATCTTGACTTTGATATAGATATTAGCATTGAAGAGATCACAGAAATACTTGCTCCATCGTCTCAGTTCAAAGGCATAGAGCTTGCATCATTTATTCATCCCAATGTGCCAAAATGTTTACGCGGTGATGTTAGTCGGTTACGTCAAGTTTTACTAAATTTGACTAACAACTCTATCAAGTTTACATCCAAAGGTGAAGTTACAATTGAAGTTACTCTCCAATCCGAAACTGAACGTGATGCAATTTTGAGATTTGCAATAATTGATACTGGTATTGGTATTCCCCTAGCAGCACAAGAGAACCTATTCCAGCCTTTTACCCAAGTTGACGCTTCTACAACTCGTCAATATGGTGGTACTGGGCTAGGGCTAGCGATTTGCAAGCAAATTGTAGAGCTTATGGGTGGCAAAATTCATGTAGAAAGCGAGGAAAACAAAGGGTCGATATTCTGGTTCACCACTCCCTTCCAAAAGCAAGATAATTGTTTCCGTAATAATGCTGATGCTGAAGTCCTAGAAAATATAAGAGTACTAGTAGTAGACGATAGTACTACTAACTGTAATATCCTCTATCATCAACTTTGTAGTTTCGGAATGCGTGTTGATGCAATCCAACATGCTCAGCTGACTTTATCTTATTTAGAAAAGGCGATCGCTGAAAATGATCCATATAAGCTTGCCATCCTTGATATGCAAATGCCTATATTATTGGAGTTTGGAAAAAATTGAAGCAAAAAATGGATGAACGGCACATTAAGAGATGCCCAAATATTGGGCATGAGAAATCGAAGCACTAATGATTTAGGAGTACTAAGATAGTAGTATT
>JBIKYZ010000170.1:0-11399 GCA_044354985.1 Pseudanabaena sp.
GCAAATACTACTATCTTAGTACTCCTAAATCATTAGTGCTTCGATTTCTCATGCCCAATATTTGGGCATCTCTTAATGTGCCGTTCATCCATTTTTTGCTTCAATTTTTTCCAAACTCCAATTATACATATTTACTAAGCTGCCCAAAATTAAAGTAATGCATAGCAATCGTTAAAAAGCTCCAAAACTAGAGAATAGCGCATTTTGCAAGGCTCATCGTGGTTACTCTAGGGAGAATTAGTATCAAAAATTGTCATTTGTGCTTCATTTCGCGGCTCCTTGCTCGGTCGAGATGCTGACTTTGCCAAGCGATCGCCTTTAGTAGCTCCACCAGACGATCGCAATCCAGTGGCAATATGACTGTTTTTTGCAATTTGTTCTAATACTTGCTTAGCACGACTGATCACACTTGCAGGCAAGCCTGCTAAACGCCCCACTTCAATCCCATAGGAACGATCAGCGCCGCCTTCTTGAACTTGATGCAAAAAGATGATTTCATCTTCTAGTTCTTTGACAGTCACTTGGAAATTTGCCACATTGGGCAGCAAGCTCGCTAGTTCATTAAGCTCATGGTAATGGGTTGCAAAAATCCCGCGTGCTTTGATTTTATTAGCGATATACTCCGCAACTGACCATGCGATCGCCATGCCATCAAAAGTCGAAGTGCCGCGTCCAATCTCATCAAGCAGTACTAAGGAATGATCCTTTGCGTGATTGAGAATATTTGCAGTTTCATTCATTTCCACCATAAACGTAGATTGACCTGTGGCGAGATCATCCACCGCACCAACACGGGTAAATATGCGATCGCAGATTCCCAAAGTCGCCGATTCCGCAGGAATAAAACTGCCTACTTGAGCCATCAGTTGAATTAGTCCAACTTGGCGCAAATAAATACTTTTACCGCTCATATTGGGACCAGTTAGCACGATTAAATCTGGACAATCAGGTGAATAATTATCATTACCTAAATAGGTGGAATTGGGAACAAAGAAACCTGCGGGAAGGGACTGCTCAACAACGGGATGACGACCATTGTGAATAGCGATCGCGCGATCGTTGGTAATTTTGGGACGACAATAATTATAGGTAACGGCTACTTCCGCTAGGCTACACAACACATCGGCAGCAGCGAGGGCAGTAGCGAGGATTCGCATCGGTTCGATATGCTTGGCTGTAAGTAGCCTCAACTCCACAAATAAGTCATATTCCATTTGCTTTAACTCACTATCAGAATTGAGAATCCTTGTCTCTCGTTCCTTTAGTTCTGGAGTGATATAACGCTCTTCATTTGTAAGAGTTTGTTTCCGAATGTAATCGGCTGGAGCCTGTTCGCTTTTGCCCCGCGAGATACTAATGTAATAGCCAAAAGCCTTGTTAAATCCCACTTTGAGCGTATTAATACCCGTGCGTTCTTTTTCCTGTTTCTCAAAAGCAGCCAACCATTCCACATCATCACGACTCTGTTGACGCAGATGATCTAGTTGTTCATTGACTCCTGAACGAATGATATTTCCTTCGGTAATATAAATCGGTGGTTCTTCAACGAGCGTGCGTTGTAACTGTGAACCAAGTTGTAATAGTTCCGATGGCACAGACTGTAAAGCTTTTAAATAGCGAGAATTAGATTTGGCGACAACATCAGCAACATCACGCATTCTTTCTAGTGACATTGCTACAGCAATCAGATCTCGCCCATTTGCTGTACCTGCTCCAATCCGACTGCATAGACGTTCGATATCATAGATTTGGCTCAAACAACTTCGCAAATTTTTGCGGAGAGAATGTTGTTTGAGTAATTCGGTAATAGTATCAAGACGTTCATTAATGGCGGCGATATCCTTGAGAGGTTGCAACAGCCAACGCCGTAAAGCACGGCTCCCCATGCCTGTTGTAGTTTTATCGAGCGCCCATAATAGCGAACTATAGTATGTGCCATCGCGAACAGTTTGGGTGATTTCTAAATTGCGGCGCGTTTGGTTATCGAGAATTAGATAATCTGCGATCGCATAGGTAGAAATTCCTTGCAATGGCATTTTTACACTTTTTTGAGTAGATTCTAAATATTCTAAAATGCCACCTGCTGCTCTAATTGCCAAGGGCAAGGCTTTACAGCCAAAACCCTCCAGCGATCGCACTCGGAAAGTATCGAGAATCCTTTGTTTAGCTTCTGCTAAGGCAAAAGGAGTTTGCGATCGCGGTGTATAGCAGAAGCTTTCAGGCAAAGCGCTATAAGGCTCTGGTAAAACGGATTGTTTTTTCTGCGAGATTCCTTCCCAAAACGCTCCAGTTTTCTCAGCTTTAGAACCGCGAAATAATTGTGGATTTGGCACATCGATGGGAATCAAAACCTCAGCAGGCTGTAACCGTAATAGTTCTTGAATTAAATGCTCAGTGCTATTTAACTGCGTGACCGAAAACTCGCCTGTAGAAATATCAGTGTAAGCTAAGCCCCAATTCTCGCCGCCATTAGCGATCGCTACCAAGAAATTATTTTTCTTAGCCGCCAGCATTCCCTCCTCGATCACTGTACCTGGAGTAATTACCCTAGTAACTTCTCGACGTACTAGCCCCTGAGCTTCGGAGGCTGCTTCCATTTGATCGCAAACAGCGATCGAGTAGCCTTTTTCAACTAATTGATTGGCATAGCGATCGAGGGCATGGTGAGGAATCCCTGCCATGGCAATGCGTCCAATCGTTTTGCCCCCATCACGACCTGTTAGCACCAATTCCAATTCCCGTGAAATTAGCTCTGCATCTTCAAAAAACGCCTCAAAAAAATCCCCTAACCGATACAACATCACCGCATGAGGATACTGCTCTTTCATCTCAATATAATGCAACATCATCGGTGTGAGCGCATCTCGATTAACTAGAGCAGACGATAGAGCTAATTCAGCCATTCCAATTTTGGTCATAAGACAATGTTATCCAACCATTGTAAATGGCATTTTGACTCTATTACATAGCAATTACAGCGCTTTGCGCTCAAACACAAACCAAGAAACTTTTTGAAAGCGTTGCGAAGCAACGCTTTCAAAAAGTTTCTTGTGGATTGCTATAGCTGAGATGTGGCACGAAGCGCCACATCTCATTTTGGGGTTTTACCTAGCTATAGCCTATAATCAAAAGGTAATTATTCATGGTTTGGATCTAGGTGGCACTTAAGTTTAAATTTGCGATCGCCTCCGATTTGCATATCGCATTGCCCCACACGATTTGGCAGCATCCTTCGCGATTTCACCTCGTTGAGTATAGTATCCCCGCATTTGAAGAGGTGCTGTCGCAACTGGCTAACCTAGATTTAGACTTTCTGCTTTTACCAGGCGATCTCACTCAACATGGTGAGCCAGAGAACCATCAATGGCTATCGGATTGCCTCGCTCAACTTCCCTATCCTGTCTATGTGATTGCAGGAAACCATGACGTACCAAGAATAGAAACCTTTGATCAGTTTGCTCCTCACTATACTAAGTTTGGGTTTGAGGATGGTCTGAGCAAACCAAATAAACTCTATTATGAGTGCGAAGTACTGCCTAATGTCCGCCTAATTGGATTGAATTCTAATCAATTTGATGAAAATGGACAACAAATTGGTTGGATTGACGAAGAGCAGTTAGACTGGTTGCAATTGGTTCTAGAAAATCAAGATTATGAATTGAATCTAGTAACCATTCATCATAATGTGCTGGAACATATGCACGATCAGTCTCGCAATGCCCTCGGCAAGCGCTATATGCTAGGTAATTCTGAGCGTTTATGCAAAATTTTACATCAAGCAAATGTGAAGCTAGTTTTTACTGGACATCTGCATGTGCAAGATATAGCCTATAGCGATCGCTACGATCTTTATGACATCACCACAGGCTCTCTGGTCAGTTATCCCCATCCTTACCGAGTCCTGAGCTACATTTCTGATGCATCAGGCGATCGCTTAGAGATTGAATCTTTTCGGGTCAAATCAATTCCTGAACAAGCTGATTTATTACATTTTTCACGGGAATGGATGGGGGATCACTCACATCCATTTGTCCTAAGGCTATTGACGCATCCCCCTCTTAGTTTGCCTTTAGAACTTGCCGAGACGCTCACTCCTGAACTTCGCTATTTTTGGGCTTATATTGCCGATGGCGATGCCAAGTTTGAGTTTCCCAATTTCCCTTCAGTGGCAAAAGAATATTTTGAAGCATTTAGTGATATTCCTCCCAAGGATAATAACATTACGCTAGTTCTCAAATAATACCAAAACACAAAATGGCTACGCCATTTTGTGTTTTTAAACCCCATAAGGGGTTTAGTTTTTAATTGACAGAAGTGTTGCTACACTTTTGTCAATTGGTATAAGCCGAAAAAAGTCGGCACGAAGTGCCGACTTTTTTCGGCTTATTTGAGGGTTTAAGAAAAATTTATTGATTAGATAAACTAGGCTTAACCCGATAGTGTCGAGAAACACATAGGATTACAAATGTGTACCTCACGCTCTTATGACATATACGTTCTCAAGTTTCAATCTTAACTCCACAACTTCGGTAACTGACTGGAGGCGATCGCTCGAAGAAATTTATCGCGGTCGCACCATGCACACTTACAAAAGTGGACAAATCATTCCCATGTATCCCCATGAAGTATGGGTAGTTTGTCGTGGAGTGGTGCAACTCAACACCTTGCATCCTTCAGGTGATGAAGTTTTGGTTGGCTTTGCAGTGCAGGCTATGCCCTTTGGCTTACCTCTAACAAATCTCGACCCATATCAAGCGATCGCCCTATCAGATATTGACTTAATGCGTTTCACTTTGATTGAGTTAGAGAATTCTCCATTACTTTATCAAGGGATTTTACAACACCTCAATCGTCGTCTTCAGCAAACCGAGTCTTTGTTAGCACTGGTTAGTAACAAGCGGGTTGAAGAGCGTCTTCGTCAAATTCTGCTTTTGCTTAAGCAAGAAGTAGGTATTCCTGTTGAAGGTGGAACTCGCTTAACCGTGCGCCTTACACATCAACATCTTGCCAGTGCCATTAGTAGTACGCGGGTCACTGTAACTAGAGCAATGAAGCTATTACAAGATGAAGGATGGCTGAAGGTAGATCGCGATCGGCATATAGTTCTTGTGTAGATTTATAGTGCTTTGCGCCAAAAAACAAACCAAGAAATTTTTTAAAAGTGTTGCAAAGCAACACTTTTAAAAAATTTCTTGGTGCTGTAACAAAAAGGGTTGTGACGCTTTGCGTCACAACCCTTTTTTAATATAAAAAGAGGGCGCTTAGCGCCCTCTTTTTATTTCTTGAGAATGGTAATAACAAGAGCAGTGGTTTCTGTTACAGGCTTAACACCCTCAGGATAAGCGATTTCACTAACGTGGACACCCTTACCGATATCAAGATTGGTAATATCGATCTCAAAGCTTTCAGGGATATTGCTAGGAGCACAAGCTACACGTACATAGTTCTTGATTGTGTCAATAGAGCCACCACCAACTTTTACACCAACTGGTACACCAACGAAGTGCAAAGGAATATCTACTTCGATCTTCGACTGAGACTCGATCGCAAAAAAGCTAAGGTGATAAATAGAAGGTTTGTAAGGATGATTTTGAACTTCGCGCAATAGTGTTTTGCCTTTGAAGTCGCCATCAGTTACATTTACTTCGATCATTGTGTTATTGATCGTGGCTTCACGCAACAGAGTAGTTGCTTCTTTAGCATCTAAAGTAATCGAGATCGACTCAGCGCCTTTATGTCCATAAACAGTTGCAGGGATTAGACCATTACGACGCAGAGCGCGATTGTTGGCTGGAGGACGAGTAGTAGCGTTTATTTGTAGTTGCATTTTGATAATTTAGTAATTGGTAATTTGGTGGCTAATGTTTAATTTTCGTTTTTTGTAAAAAACGAAAATTAAACAACTAAACTCTCAACAAGCCACGTTTGGGCCCGTGAATTGGGTCTTCCACGATGATAGTTTGCCCTCGGCTTGCGCCTAGAGAGATGATCGCGATCGGAGTGCCCGTCAGATCAGCAAGAAACTTAAGATAGTCTTTTGCTTCTTTAGGCAAATCTTCAACAACTTTGCATTCGCTAGTTGATTGCTTCCAACCAGGAAGGGTTTCGTAGATGGGGATTGCTCTAGCAAAAGCACGAGAATCACTTGGGAAGTCGTGGACGACTTTGCCATCAAGTTCGTAGGCAGTACAAACTTTGATTTCTTCGAGATCGTCGAGGACATCAAGTTTGGTGACAGCAAGGCAATCTAGTCCATTAATGCGAACCGCATAACGACCAATTACGCCATCAAACCAACCACAACGCCGTTTGCGTCCTGTGGTTGTGCCAAATTCTGCACCGCGCTCACCGATGTGATTGCCAATTTCATCATGTAACTCAGTGGGGAAAGGTCCTTCTCCAACACGAGTTGTATATGCTTTGGCAACGCCGATCACGCGATCGATGCAAGTTGGACCTACGCCCGCTCCAATACAAGCACCGCCTGCAACAGGGTTTGAGGATGTAACATAAGGATAGGTTCCATGATCAAGATCAAGTAAAGTTCCTTGTGCGCCTTCAAACAAAATATTGCGCCTTTCACGGATAGCTGCGTCAATTTTTAGTGAAGCATCGACCACATGAGGACGCAAGCGATTTGCATAGCCGCGATATTCTTCGATGATTGATTCGACATCAAGCGGTTCTAAATTATAGAGCTTTTGTAAAACAATGTTTTTTTGCTCGATCGCCCAACGTAGCTTTTTAGGCATACGTTTTTCGTCCATCAGATCAATTATACGAATACCTACACGCTCAGATTTATCAGCGTAGGTCGGACCAATACCACGTCCTGTTGTACCTATTTTATGCTCAGCTCTTTGTGCCTCAGAGGCACGATCAAGCTCGCGGTGGTAGGGCATTGTGACGTGGGCGGTTTCAGAAATAAACAGGTTTTCTGTCGATATACCCAAATCTTTGAGTCGATCCACTTCTTCAAGAAGCACCTTCGGATCGATCACAGTGCCATTGGCAATGATGCATTCCGTTTTGGGATACAGGATTCCTGAAGGAATCAGGTGTAGCTTAAAGGTGCGATCGCCAACGACGACCGTATGTCCTGCATTATTACCGCCTTGATAGCGGACAACGACATCTGCGGAGCGGCTCAGCAAGTCGGTAATTTTGCCTTTACCTTCATCACCCCACTGCGCCCCAATAACAATTACATTAGCCAAGGGTCTTTATGCTCAATCAATAAAATCTCACAATCATAAATCATCTCAAAGGATTGTATTGATTGTCAATCAATTTCTTTGAAAATCAGAAATTTTAATTATGAAACTGATTTTGGGTTTTCCAGCGCCGCAGGCTCTGGAAAACCCAAAATCAGTTTTTGAAAGTCAGCTTGCGGCTGACTTTCAAAAAAACGATTTTTAAAATTAGAATTTCCAGCCAAAAATAAAAGGGTGTGCTTTGCATATCCTTTTATTTTTGGAGCTTAAACTTTTTTCAGCAGCTCGATCGCAGATTCAGCTGCTGCAAGTCCTGAATGATAGGCAGCTTCGATATTTTTGCCCGCGCACCAATCACCCGCACATACAAGAGACAAAGGTATTGACGTGGATAAACAAGAAACTCCTAAAGACTCTTCGGCGAGGGCATAGCGCCAACGATGAACTTGCCACCATTCAGGACTTGCCAACCATTTTTCTAATAATCTGCCCACTTGATTAAGCAGGGGTTTCCCAGCAATTTCTAGATCTGGCTCTTCCATTGATTGTTTGGCAAATTCAGCCGTACTTTGTAAAACGAAGACGGGTTGCACAGCTTTATCTGGATGTTTGCTGCTATCGTAGCTAATCCAGTCAAGGATCGGATCATCAATACATCTAATTGCTTGCCATTCTACTGGCACAGAATTACTAGCATTGTACCCAGCCATGATTGTTACACTGGGGACAAATTTGACCGACTGCACAGCTTGCAAAAAACTTGGTGCTGGTGCTAGTACTTCTTCAAATATTGGCAGAAACTGGGGTGCAGGAATAGTGGACACGATCACTGAAGTTTCGATGACTTCTTGTCGAGCTCACTAATTGCCATTTGATATCGTTGTGACTAACACCCACGATACGGGTATTGTTAATTATCGGAATTTCGTTTGCAAGATATTTTGCGATCGCGGTCATACCCATCGGACAGCAATATCGGGGATGGCGCTCATCAGCATTGGGCGGACGCAATCCAGATGCTGACAGTTGATAAACATTGCGTGTCCATTCTTGAACGAGGCTCTTTTCTTGCAGTTTACGTACAAACCTGCCAAAGTTGTCACTTTTAACTGAAAGCAGTTGTGCGCCATGATCGACCCAAGTACCTTGCAAGCGTCTAGTTGCCATACGTCCACCGACTCCTGCGGATTTTTCAACGATGGTGACATCTAGCCCTGCTTGCTTTAGTTGTTGAGCACAGGTTAAACCTGCCATCCCTGCGCCGATCACGATTACATCTTTCATACAGTTTCAGTTCATGCCTCTTGAAGAGCTTAGCTCATCTTGATCGCGATTTTAAAGTTATGGTGGCTCACGTCCACCATAACTTTAAAGTGTATCTTGCATTTTTTCGCCATCATGATATGCAGCAAACAATACAGGGCAGGTTTTACCCCATGCGATCGCCCCAGTAGCATCGAGGCATATTGCACCAAAATCGCGATCGCGACTTTTCGCTTCATTAATCGATTTTTCGACCGCTTGCTGAAGGGTCATGCCATCGGTAACGCGCACCACCACTCTAGTAGCAAAGCCTTCATCAAGAATGTCTTCGCCCACACCAGTACAGCTTACACCTGCAAACTTAGTCGCATAATTACCCGCAGGAGTTGCTGAGTCGCTTACTCTACCGATACGCTCAAAGCCACGTCCACCTGTGGAAGTTCCTGCACAAATACTGCCATATTGATCAAGAACCACGACACCGATTGTTCCCATCGCCACATCTGCCATTTTGCGAGTGAAGTTGGTTTTGCGCTCTTCCACCCATTCGGCAAGGCGTTCATCCGTGAGGGGATTGTAGATAGGAATGCCTAATTCGCGGGTGAGCTCCGCCGACCCGTAATCAGATAAAACGCGATCGTCACTAGTTTGTAAATGTTTAGCGAGATCAATAGGATTTTTGACTCGCGCCGTATTGATGACACCACTAAAACTTTGGCGATCGCCGTCCATAATCGAAGCACTCATCCGCACCTGACCATCAGACTGTAAAACCGATCCAGTCCCCGCATTAAATCGCGGATCGTCTTCGAGCATTTGACAAGCCTTAACGACTGCATCGATCGCCTTAGCACCATCAAGTAGCATTGGATAAATGGTTTCAAGTACGGTAAATAGAGATTTGCGGACAGGTTCATAGCCGCCTTTACTTTCGACAGTGCTACCTGCGCCGCCATGAATAATGATTTTGGGTTGCATTTTGTTTGGGGATGGGTAATTGGTAATTGGGGATGGGTAATTGAGGATTGGGGATTGGGGATTAGCTTTTAGCTTTTGGCTTTTGGCTTTTTGAAATGAGAAGTTGGGTTGCATTGTTAGAGGAGACTTCCATCCTCAATCGCCAAGCACCAATCATCAATTCCCAAAAAGCTAATCGCTAATCGCCAACAGCCAAAAGCTAAAAACCATTACAACTCTCCAAATCCCTTTTTCTTTTTCTTTTTCTTGCCATAGGTCGAATTACCAGATGGCGCATCATTACCCATGCCACCCATACCAGGGAAACCTCCGCCGCCCATGTTGGGCATTCCAGGGAAGTTAGGCATCTTGCCTTGTCCCATTTGCTGCATTAGCGATCGCATTTTCTGGAAATCAGCGACGAGCTTAGTTACATCTTGGAGCTTGTAACCAGCACCACTAGCAATCCGTTGTTTGCGACTGGGACTCTTAGCGATCAGGTCGGGATCTTTGCGTTCCTGTTTAGTCATCGAAGAAATCATTGACTCACAACGCTTAAGTTGCTTTTCTGCTTCTTGAATTTGCGCGTCATTGATTTTCATTCCTGGAAGCATTTTCAACATCCCGCCAAAAGAACCCATGTTTTTCATCATGCGGGTATTTTTGAGGAAGTCGTCAAAATCAAACTGAGCTTTAAGAATTTTTTCTTGAAGTTGAGCTGCATCAGTGATGTCGATTTCTTCTTGAGCTCTCTCAACTAGCGTCAGCACATCACCCATACCCAAAATCCGTGAAGCCATCCGTTCAGGATAAAAGGGTTGTAATGCTTCGACCTTTTCGCCAACACCGATAAATTTGATCGGCTGTCCCGAAATTTGCCGCACCGATAGCGCTGCACCACCACGAGTATCGCCATCCATCTTTGTGAGAATAGCGCCCGTAATCCCAATCTCCTCATGGAATGTACGTGTTAGTGTTGCCGACTCTTGCCCTGTCATCGCATCGACAACCAGCAGCACTTCATCGGGTGCGATCGCATCCTTGACGCGCTTGAGTTCATCCATCATGTCGCGATCGATCTGCAAGCGCCCCGCCGTATCGACGATTACGGTATTAACGCCTAATTCTTTCGCCTTTGCCAAGCCTTGACGGGCAATCTCTACAGGGTCAGCATCTGCACCCATGTCAAAGACTGGCACATTAATTTGCTTACCAAGGGTAATCAACTGATCGATCGCCGCAGGACGATATACGTCAGTGGCGACCAGTAAAGCAGTACGCTCTAGTTTGCGTAAATGTAAAGCTAATTTAGCGGTAGCAGTCGTTTTACCAGTACCCTGCAAACCTGCCATCAAAATTACTGTTGGTGCGTTGGTTGCCTCAGCGAGTGGCACATTTGCCTCGCCCATTGTCCTGACTAATTCGTCATAGACGATCTTGATAAATTGCTGATCGGGGCGTACACCTGCAATCACATCAGCGCCTTGCGCCTGTTTGGAGATTTCTTCGACAAATTCTTTGACAACTTGTAGGTTGACATCTGCCTCTAATAGCGCCCTGCGTACTTCACGAATCGCGCCCTGTATATTGGAGTCAGAGATTTTGTCCTGTCCGCGTAACTTTTTCCAAGCCGCCTCAAATTTATCGGCGATTTCATCAAACATATCTAGTTTTGCTTTTGCTGTTTTTGGTTCTACATACTAATTTACATTCACCACCGTGACATTGATCGCTATCTGAGAAAATTGCGGTAGGGAATTTCTCTGGATCAGATTGTGCTGTAGGTTGTCACGGAAAAGGTCAGTAAGCTTAAAGCCTCATTTTCTCCGATCGCTATCATCATTGGAGTTTGGAAAAAATTGAAGCAAAAAATGGATGAACGGCACATTAAGAGATGCCCAAATATTGGGCATGAGAAATCGAAGCACTAATGATTTAGGAGTACTAAGATAGTAGTATTTGCCA
>JBIKYZ010000422.1:0-3407 GCA_044354985.1 Pseudanabaena sp.
GCAGATGTTCATGCAACTTTTCGCGAAATAGGTTAATCTCTTTCATAGGGGTTTTATTTGCGATGTGGTTATCTTTTATAAAACCCCTTCCTGTCTACTTTTGCAACTTTTTGTCCTGTACTAAGTAAGGTGACATTACCCAATAATATCCTACAACTTTCAAAATCTTCATGCGGACACCAACGCGACCTCTACCTCCTCAGATTTTGTATGGTTTAAGAGATTGCCCCTCTTAAACCATACAAAAAAAACTCTACAGGTTAACTGCGATCGCAATCTCATCACTCGCATAAAGCGCAAGATCAATAAAGTTCCCTTCCACAACTTGACCATTAACAGTCATCTGTCTGACCTCACTATGATTAACCACAGTTAGCGAGAGAACCTTGCCGCGAAACTTGCGTTTAGCCGTAAAACCAGACCATTCAGCAGGAATTTTCGGATCAATGATCATGCCAGTAAAAGTAGGCTGAAATCCTAAAATATAATCAAGTCCAATGCGTAACATCCACACCGCAGTACCAGTCAGCCATGAATGACTTGCCTGTCCTTGAGTTTCATGATCAGGACTAGTCACATACTCAGGATACACATAAGGCTCAGTTTCAAAGCGATCGCATTTTGCATCCGTTGCTTGCGAAGAATTAATCGGCATCATCCGACGATAGATTTCCCAACCAAATTCGGTATCACCATTTAGCAGAGAAGCCAGCACAAACCAAGCCGAAGCATGATTAAACACCGCACCATTCTCTTTCTTCCCTGGGACACAACGACTGATTAAACCAACCGTATCATCGATTTCCGTAAAAGATGGCGCAACAATCTGCATTCCAAAAGGTGTAGCCAAATGTTCTCGACTACTTGCCATCGCTTTGTCTGCGCGATCCTTCGGCGCGAGTTCCGAAATCACCGCCCAAGATTGCGCGTTCAAAAAGATTTTGCCCTGTGTTGCTGACGATACGCCAATCGGTTCGCCATTATCTCGGAATGCTCGTAAATACCAATCGCCATCCCAACAGATATCATTAGTAACTTGGCGCAGATGCTCATAGAAGTTTTGGAATTTCTCTAAGGACTTGCGATCGCCTTGATGTTCACATACTGGCAGAGACTTATTCAACACATAGCCCAAAAAGAACGCGCCCCAAGTAGTTTCGCCTTTACCCTGTGAGCCAACATGATCGAGCGTATCATTCCAATCGCCCGTAAAAATGCGCGGCATTCCCTTCTCGCCTGTATTTGCGATCGCAAAGTCTAGCGCTCTGACCAAATGTTCATAGACAGTGCCTGAACTATCGTCATGATACGAAACAACTTCATCCAGAATCGAGAAATCTCCTGTTTCCTTGAGATATTCAACAATGCCGAAGGGAATCCAAAGAGGTGTGTCGGAATGGTTAGTGCGTTCGCCAGTATTCGTGAGAACAAAGTAGTTGTGTAAAGTAGAACCATCCTTAAACTGGAAGTTGAGAGCCTTAATTAATCTTTCGCGTACTCTCGCAGGATCGACCATCACCACACCGAGAATATCTTGGAAGCGATCGCGCATTCCCGTCCCAAACAACAATCCACCGTGATAGTAACCCGAATTTCTCGCCATATCAAAGGTGACAGCCGCCTGATACTGATTCCACACATTGAGCATCGTGTTAAATGCTGCATCGGGTGTTTGCACTTGTACACAGGATAAATGCTGATCCCATTTCTGTTTAAGTTGTAGGAATTTACTGTCAGCAAATTCCACAATCTCTCCCGCCTTAACAAGTGGGGTAGAGGGAATCTCTTTGGGCAAAATCTCCAAAACCACAGCAAAATCAACAGAACCATTCGCCGCCAACGCAATCTTCGACTGCAAAGCCACAACAGGATCGCCAGCCGTAATTTCCGTATTCTGCATCACTCCTGTTTCTACTGCCACAGGATTCGCTTCCGATCGCCATCTGCCAATGAAAGTATCAAGACTACTATCAAAACCTGCGATCGGCAAACTTTGTGAGAAATAAATTTGATACTTCCAATCAATATTTGGCTGCTTAACGGAAACTCCTTTATTCAGCACCCAATAGCGACGTGTGGCAACCAATGCTTGCAAGTCTTTGTCGAAATGGATATCCGTAAAATGCTTGTCATTAGGTTGATTGATCTGATCATTGAGAGCATTCCCCATCAACAATTCCAGAAAAGAATAAACTTCTAAATCTCGCGCCTGACCTGAAAGTTCCGTTAGCTTCACTCGCCAAATCTCGGCATTGGTATCTGTCGGAACGAAGTAAGTGATTTCCCCACGAACTCCATTGATCTCAGTGGTGATTTTGGTGTATCCCTGCCCATGCCGACATTCATAGAAGTCATACTCAAGATTGATCGTTGGCGACCAACTTAATGACCAATATTTCCCCGTCGCAGTATCTTTGACCATCACGTAACGTCCAGGTCGATCCCAAGGGAGACAGTTATAGCGCATCCGACTAATGCGGTTATCGCGTGGTGATTCCAAAAAACTGAAGCCTCCGCCTGTATGGGAAATTAGCCCTGCATATTGGCTATTCCACATATAGTTAAACCAAGGGCGCGGGGTGCGCGGATCTGTAATCACAAATTCCCGATTATCTTCGGTGTAATAGCCGTATTGGTTTGCGATCGCCACAGTTTAAAATATCCTTTCTTTGTATAATGATCGTATTTTGCTAGCACCAAAAAAGCCGCTGCAAAATACAACTAGATTGCGACATAGATTATCTCAATTTTTTATCTCAATTTTTAGGATAACTTCAAATAAAACTATGACAAATGCAATGGTTTCTAAGTTAGTAGTTGGATTTGCTTCATTGGGGGCGATATTTGGCACTGTTTTCCTGAGTCCACAAGCAACCACACCTCAAACTCAGCATTCAGCGACTATCGCCCAAAACTATAATAGCTACACAACGATTGCTAGAGCTCCTATTCCTAAGGTGCTGACGATTAATAAAGCTCATATATTTCAGGGAGAAATTAATCGTCGAGGCTTAGCAGTTGGTTATCATCATCGTCCGAATGGCAAAGACAGCAGTAATGCCAGAATGGTCAAGCTGACAGGATTGCCCAATAGACAAGGTATTTATATTGGTCGAGTCGAAATCCGTAACCCTGCCAATGGTCAATGGGTTAGCAAGTTGTCCAGTTCTACTTTCTTTCCAGATCAGTGGTCTCAGGTTAAAGTCTTATCAGAAATCCAAAGTGCTTTCGCCTCAGCTAACAAATCTAAAGAACCTTGGCAAGGCACTTCCCCAAGTGGTTTAAATTGGACTTTGGACAAGATTGAAGCAAAGAAAGAGCGGGATTAAGCGAAAAGGGATAATGAGAGTTTCAACTTTCAACCGAAAACAAATCATTATCCCTAAACCCATTATGCCAATAATTGT
>JBIKYZ010000423.1:0-3398 GCA_044354985.1 Pseudanabaena sp.
CCATTCATAGCACGCTTGCTCATCTAGCAATTGGGTTAGGGGAAATTTGATCATCTTAATCTCTGAAAATTCAAAACGACTTACTCCTATTTTGCCATTTCACCTATTTACCCAGATGAGCCAATATTTTTTGTCTTCGGCACTATCCGCTAGCAAAGTTTTACTCGGATCAGTTGCTTTAAAAAATCTTTTGTAATCTACAGCCATAAGTCGTGTAATCCCTCTTTATAAAAATATTATAATTAAAGACTGCAAATTAAACAAACCCTAAATGTTTGGCTCAGCAATTGTCATTATAATTCTCATCATGAAATCAATTTTGGTGTTTCCAGTGCCGTTGGCACTGGAAACACCAAAATTGATTTCATAATGAGAATAGCTGTATTAGGCTAGATAGCAAATCTTATTTAAAAATTAGATTCATAATGGGAGTAGTTGAGTAAAGCAACTTTATACCAACAAAATACTTCTAACATTCTGTGAGTTGGATTTTGCATAATTTGCTCCACTCAAATTAAATGATCGATCGCGACTGAGGATAGTTTTGTGAAACAAGGATTAATTAAATTTTTGGCAGCAAGCCTAATATTATGCGGCGGTATAAGCACAATCGCTACTTTTCCTTTGATCGCGCCGCCACCTGTAAAAGCTCAAGATGAAGATACAAATATTCGTGTCTACAAAAAAGCTAGCCCCGCAGTCGTATCAATCCAGTCTCGCAGTGGTAATGGCAGTGGCTCAATTATTGATCCCAAAGGCTTAGTTTTAACTAATGCCCATGTAGTACGTGGATCGACCAATGTAAATGTGATCCTGAGCGATAAGCGCCAATTTCGTGGGGTAGTCATGGCAAGCAGTCGCAATCCTGATCTTGCTTTGATCAGACTAGATGGCGTAACTACAAACCTTCCGATAATTCAAATAGCATCTTCAAGCGGAATTCAAGTGGGGCAAAGAGCTTTTGCAATCGGTAATCCATTCGGGCGGTTTGCAGGAACCTTGACCACAGGGATCATTAGTCGCATTGATAGCGATCGCAAATTATTACAAACTGATGCAGCTCTAAACCCTGGGAATTCTGGGGGACCATTGCTGAATAGTCGTGCCGAACTGGTGGGTGTCAATACTGCTATTTTTACTACTAATTCCGCTAATAGTGGGATCGGGTTAGCGATCGAAGCTGATACTGTTAAGCAATTTATAGCCTCGGCTCGACAAGGGGCGATCGCGAATAATACCCCTACAGTTACCAGAAGCTCTAATGTTCTTAATCTTGATGGCAATGCGATCGCATCAGTCTTAACTGCTTCGGACAATACTCTGCCCGACGGTAGCTATTACAAAGCCTATCAATTTCAAGGTGAAGCTGGACAATCAGTGATGATTGAGATGCGTGGCAATGGCATTGATCCCTATTTGGTTTTATTTGACTCAACAGGACGCAAAATCGCTGAGGATGATGATGGCGGTGGCGGCAAAAATGCTCGAATTGCGATTACTTTGCCTAATACAGGTAGATATACGCTCTATGCAAACTCCTATGAAGTAGGGCAAGCAGGCTCTTTCACGATCGCGGGAACGATCACAGGTCGGCTGAGTAACAACTTCACTTCTCAATCACCAATTGAATCAACCGATGATCGCCGCATCATTTTGCAGAAAAATGGAATCCTAGGAACTCAGAGTAGAGTCTTTGCGAGAGATGGTAGTCTCTTTGACGCTTTTAGTTTTAATGGTCAAGCAGGTCAAGTAGTTCAAATTGAACTTGTCAGTTCTGATTTTCATCCATATTTAGTTTTATTTGCACCAGATAGCAGACTGTTGCGAGAAAACAATGGGTTACCAAGTCGTAAGAATGCATCAATGACACTCGAATTACCTTTCACAGGAACTTATCGCACGATCGTTAATGCTTTTGATCCTAATGGCAAGGGAGCATACAAACTTATCGTCAAACGAGTTAGATAAAAAATGAGAGGCGGCGCAAAGCGCCGCCTCTCATTTTTTGGATTTTATTTTGATACTTGCTTGCGAACCACCAATTTGGCTAAGTTTTGACATTCATTATAAAGGCGCAAAATCGTAACCAGTTAGTGAGTTTGCAGGGTGAACTTTAAGCAGAATCATTTGGTTTTCATCATCACGCTCACCTGACGGCTTAAACTTCACAGTTCCTGTTACACCTTCAATCAAAAAGTCTTGTTTGGATATGAACTGCTGTAAACCATCTCTAGTAAAATTAGGATTTTGTTTCAAGCCTGCGATAATTACCTGCATAGAATCATAAGAAGTGGCTGTGCGCCAACTTACAGGACCATTCCAAAGCTTTTCAGCATTTTTACCAAAAAGATTGCGAGGATTGAAATCGGGATGCCAAATCGCACTCACGACCATACCGCTAGCATCTTTCCTCACATCTAGAGTTTTTTGCGTATACATCGTAGAACTTCCCATAAGCTGAAGTTTGCCCTGATTTGCCTGTGCGATGCTGGTCGCATCCTCAATCCTATTAATATTAGGTCGCAAGAGTATACCATCGGCTCCTTCAGCAATAATCTGTTGCATAATCAGTTGGGGGGTAAAATCCTTCGAGGCAAAATCACAGGTTGTCTTAGCAACTTGCCCACCATTTTTTTGCCAAGAATCTGTGAATTCATTCTGAATCGATCTACTTGAGCGATCCGTGGAATCAGCACAGATGGCGATTTTGGTGAGATTTTTAGTCTTGGCATATTTTGCCAAGACTTTTGCTTCCGAAACAGTGCTTGATGAGACTCGAAATATATACTTGTTATCATTCTCCACATTACCCGATGTCGGAAAAACAGCGACCAATCCTTCCTTTTGATATATTTCAGCAGCAGCATTGGCAGCTTCACTGAAATTATGTCCCATCACCGCAATTATCGTGTTGTCCTTGGTAAATTCTTTCGCCACTTGAGCCGCGATGTCAGGTTTGTTCTGATCATCAGCAATGACAAGCTTTATGGGATTTCCATTAATGCCACCACTATTATTTGCTTCGTCTTGGGATTGGGCAGCACCACGCAAAATTTCCTGTGCAATATTGAGGTTACTGCCAATGGGAATACTTACAGCGATTTTCAATGCTTTTGAATTACCAATTTTGGCATTATTTAAATAAATTCGAGCTTCAGGATCATTGGGATTTTGTTGGAGTGAAGATTGCAATTTAGCGATCGCCTCTTTTAAGTCACCTTTAGCAAAAGCTTCCACTCCTGCTTGTTTGTCTGGAGTCAGTTTCTCGGTGATTAGGAATGAGAATTAAATAACTTGTGCAAATGAGGATAGAATAAATAAGAAAAGAAGGCTTAATTATGTACTATTGCGAAGAGATTGAATCAGAGATGGTGAAGTTTTATATTTCGCTAAGCGAG
>JBIKYZ010000424.1:0-3389 GCA_044354985.1 Pseudanabaena sp.
CTGGCAAATACTACTATCTTAGTACTCCTAAATCATTAGTGCTTCGATTTCTCATGCCCAATATTTGGGCATCTCTTAATGTGCCGTTCATCCATTTTTTGCTTCAATTTTTTCCAAACTCCAAGCATTATCAACGGAATATTTAAACATCGGCACGAATTTGGTAGCGGTATACCTATTGTTAATGTTTACGATCTATATCAGGGGATGGCAGTAGACCTAAGTAAAGTTGAACGTGTCGAAGTTTCTGAGCAAGATTTTCAACGCTATCAGATTATTTCAGGGGACTTACTTTTTTGTCGTTCATCATTAAAAAAAGAGGGAATTGGCTGGTGTTGTTACGTCCCTGAGAATTCAGAGGCTGCCGTTTTTGATTGCCATATCATGCGGATACGTCCAAATATTGAAGAGGTAATCCCTGAGTTTATTGCTTACTATTGGAGCCATCCAGATGTAAGAGCAAAAATCATCGAGAATTCACGAACTTCAACAATGACTACGATGAATCAGCAGGACTTATCAAATGTAGATGTCCTGCTTCCATCACTTCCAGAACAAAAACGCATCGTAGCCATATTAAATGAGCAGATGTCAGCCGTGGAGAAAGCCCGCGCCGCCGCCGAAGTCCAACTACAAGCCGCCAAAACTCTACCCGCCGCCTATCTCCGTGAAATTTTCGACAGCCCCGAAGCCCAAAAATGGGAGAGAAAATTATTAGGTGAAGTTGCTAATTTAGAGCGAGGAAAATTTACCCCAAGACCTCGAAACGATCCGAGATATTACGATGGAACATACCCTTGGATACAAACTGGCGAAATAGAAAGATGCGGTAAATATATAAAAACTTATGGCAAGACTTTAAATGAACATGGTTTAGCAGTTAGCAAGTTATTTCCAAAAGGGACGCTGGTTATGACAATAGCTGCAAACATAGGTGCGGTAGGGATTTTAACTTTTGATAGCTGTATGCCAGATAGCCTTGTAGGAATAACACCATTACCTGAAATTGGCGATACGGAATTTTTTTATTACTTCTTATTGCACGTCCGAGAATATATTCAATCAACTGCCCCCCAGTCTGCACAAGCAAATTTAAAACTTAGTCTTCTTAATCCCATACAAATACCTCTGCCGTCTTTGTCAATACAGAAAGAATTAGCACTAAAGTTAAGCGCAAAAATTGAGCAAGCTGAAAACTTACAACGATCTCTACAAGACCAACTCAACACAATTAAACAACTACCCGCCGCCCTGCTTCGGCAAGCATTTAACGGAGAGTTATGATTAAACCATGAGAGCAAAACAGGCAAAAAATAAGCCTGAAAGCTTAAACAGTGTAAACTATACCCCTTTAAAAACCCTATGAAAGATGAAGAACGGTTTGACAAAATTAAATATGCTTGTCTTAGTATGGATCAAGCTATACAGGAAGCAATAAAACAAGGATCAACATCAAATCAAGCACTTAGAAAGGTAGTACCACAATGGTTTGAAGAGACTATGCAAGAACAGTTTCCTGATATAGATCCTCAAGTTGTGTTGGTTGTAAAAGGAACTATGGTGGCTTTACTAGCAACAAGGGATGTCGAAGATGCTGACTTCCTCAACCCATTTGGACTAAACGAAATATCCAAAGCAATTTTTACAACTCTAACAGTAATTTACAAGTCCTAGAAAATACAAAAAATGGCAAGAGCAGCAAAAAACGGCAACGGACGTAAATTTAATACCCAACAAAGCCTCGACGGATATATTAAATCCGCTTGCGACATCATGCGCCGATCCAACTGTGCAGGCGCACTGCAATACGTTCCCGAACTCACATGGATACTTTTCTTGCGAATCCTCGATGAACTGGAAATGCAAGAAGCCGAACAAGCCGAAGCCGTCGGCGCAAGCTTTACCCCATCCCTCCAACAGCCTTACCGTTGGCACGACTGGGCAGCCCCCGAAAGCGATGATATGTTTAATATTCGTGATGGACTAAAACAAGGTTGGAAACGCAAAGAACTTAGTTTTGGCAAAATAGTTGATGGTGTTGAAATTGGTGCAGAACTAAACGACTTTCCTAACTTCATTAATAACGAACTCTTACCCCATCTCAAAACCCTACGCGATCGCCCCAATGTCACATCGCGCCAAAAAGTCATCAGCGAAATCCTCTCAGGCGTAGAACGTACCCGCATCGACACCGCCAAAAATCTTCAAGATATTCTCGACAAAATCCACGAAATTCGCAACGAAAACATCAGCGATACCCACATCTATACCCTCTCCCAAGTCTATGAAGGACTACTGCTAAAAATGGGCGAAAAGGGCAACGATGGCGGACAATTTTTCACCCCTCGCGTTGTCGTTCGCGCCATGATCCAAGCGATCGATCCAAAAATTGGCGAAACCGTCTATGACGCAGGCTGTGGTACAGGCGGATTCCTAGCCCAAGCCTATGAACACATGGCAGGCAAAGACCTCAGCAACATCACGAACCCCGATCAACTCGAAATCCTGAAACATCAAACCTTTTACGGACGCGAAAAAGACAACGCCATCTACCCGATCGCCCTTGCTAACTTAATTTTGCATGGCATTGACGAGCCGCACATCTGGCATGGTAACACCCTCACCGAGTCCCCCACCTATGACGGACTCTTCACCAATGCCCCCAGTCAGTACGATGTCGCGTTGATGAATCCCCCCTTTGGCGGCAAAGAAGGCAAAGAGGCACAAACCAACTTCAACTACAAAACCAGTTCCACTCAAGTTCTATTCATTCAACACGTTCTCAAAAGCCTCAAACCCACAGGACGCTGTGGCATTGTCCTCGATGAAGGTATCCTTTTCCGCAACAACGAAACCGCCTTTGTCCAAACCAAAGTGAAATTACTTGATGATGCCGATGTCTGGTGCATCGTCAGCTTACCCGCAGGCGTATTTACATCCGCAGGTGCAGGCGTGAAAACCAATATCCTATTTTTCACCAAAGGCAAATCCACCGAAAGCATCTGGTATTACGACCTATCCGACCTAAAAATCAACAAAAAAACACCAATCACCCTCGAACACTTTGAGGACTTCTTTAAGCTCCTACCCACTAGAGCCGATAGCGATCGCAGTTGGACAGTCACCAGAGAAGCGATCGTAGCCAAAAACTACGACCTCAAAGCCGTTAACCCCAATGCCAAAACCGAAGAAGACACCCGCACCCCTAAAGACCTTCTAGAGATCATCGCTAGTAAAGGGAAAGAAGTTGATCAAGCTTTAGCATTACTAACTCACCTTACGCAGATAGAAAATCCAGAGATTTGATTTAGATAAAAGAGTCTGAGAATGTATACTGAAACAAAGTTTGAACGTAATTGCTTCATCGAAACTAAACCAAGAGTAGCACA
>JBIKYZ010000171.1:0-11307 GCA_044354985.1 Pseudanabaena sp.
CTATGTGCTACTCTTGGTTTAGTTTCGATGAAGCAATTACGTTCAAACTTTGTTTCAGTATACATTCTCAGACTCTTTTATCTAAATCAAATCTCTGGATTTTCTATCTGCGTAAGGTGAGTTACCATAAGATTGCGCAAATTGCTCATTCTATCAAAGGTGCATCAAGTAACTTAGGTATGATTTCAATAGCAGCGATCGCTAATGATTTACAACAAGTTGGAAAAAATCAAAAAGAAGAGAACATACAAGAGATGTTTAAGAAAATACAATCTCTATTTTCACAAATTCAAAATTCTCTTTTATCATCCAAATAAATAAAGGCGGCACTTCGTGCCGCCTTTATTTATTTGGATTTAAAAAACCTGTTCGATTTCATCGATTTCAGGAATCTCTTCCTTCAACTTGCGCTCAATACCCATTCTCAGAGTCATCGCTGAGCTAGGACAAGATCCACAAGCGCCTTGTAGGCGCAATCTCACAATTGGGCCCTCGATTTCGACGAGTTCCACATTGCCTCCATCAGACATTAGATAAGGACGTAACTCATCTAAAACATTTTCGACATTTTCTGTAGTCAGAGTCAAACTCATATTTTTTCCTGTATTTATCTCAAAACTATAGGCTTAGAGAGTGCAATGCAAAAAATTGCACTCTCTAACAACCATAACTATTAGTATCTATGCTAACAGAATAACTGAGAGCTAATGGTTCCTTATTTTAGTTGTTTGGGATTAAGTATCCACAACGATGTTCACCATCAACCATCCAATGCGTGCGTTCTACGGGACAGTCCAGCACGGTAGCAAACATTTCTAGCTCATGTCCGCACACACTGGGAAAAGACTCCGCAACATGGGCGATCGCACAATTATATTCCGTAAAAATAAAACCTTCTGTCCCTTCTACAGGGAACCATTCCGTCACATAACCTTCACTACGGCGAAGTTCGGCTAATTTTTCTAATCGTTGCTTGAGTGTACCTCCTCCAAGTTGTAATTTATAATGCTGTGCTTTGCGTTGCCACTGCTTTTGTAATACCTCAGATACTTGCTCTTTGCCTAACGTATCAATCAGCGTATCAAGGAAATTTACGGCAAATTGGTTATAACTATCAGGAAAGCAATCGCGTCCCGCTGTGGTCAAAGCATAAATAAATTGGGGTCTACCCATACCCAACTGCTCGGCTGTGTGATATATCAACCCCTCAGTTTCAAGATCTTTTAAATGCTTACGAATTGCCTGCGGACTAATATCTAACTTTTCCGCTAAGTCTTGCGCTGTTACCTCTCCACGCTTAAGCAGATGCTGCAAAATGTCCTGTTTAGTATCATTTTTAGCATCATGCTTATGGTCATTTTTATGATCTAGCTTTAGGTCTGGTTCACTTGAAATCATTTCAGCGACACCGATGGGAGTTTTCATAAATATTAAGCTCCAGACAACAACTGACTTTTACGTAGAGTCAAGACTCGATTGAGTGGCAGAGCTATCAAAAAAATGACTTTGACAACTTGCATGTTGTTAATGTAACCTACAATTAGTAAAGAAACAAGTAAGTTGTTTTATTCAAACAAAGGTAGCGCGAAGCACTAACTTTGCACATCAATTATCAGGAGCCATGACTGACATGACTGCAACGGTTCAAGCACTTGTCAACCAACCATACAAATACGGATTTGTTACGTCTATTGAGTCGGACACGATTCCTCGCGGTCTAAGCGAAGATGTCGTCCGCATGATTTCGGCTAAGAAAAATGAGCCAGAATACATGCTGGAATTTCGTCTCAAAGCTTATCGGCAATGGTTAAAGATGCAAGAACCAACATGGGCACATGTCGAATATCCTGCGATCGATTATCAAAATATCGTTTATTATTCTGCTCCTAAACAGTCAAAAAAGAAGGCAAGCCTTGATGAAGTTGATCCTGAGTTACTGGATACTTTTGAGAAATTAGGCATTTCGATTAACGAGCAAAAGCGTCTGACCAATGTTGCCGTTGATGTCATTTTTGATAGCGTTTCGATCGCCACAACTTTTAAGAAAGATCTAGCAAAAGTCGGGGTAATCTTCTGCTCGATCACCGAAGCGATGCATGAATATCCTGAACTGATCAAAAAATATCTAGGTAGCGTTGTCCCGATCGCAGACAACTACTACTCAGCATTAAATGCTGCTGTATTTACCGATGGCTCCTTTGTGTACATTCCCAAAGGCGTAAAATGTCCAATGGACTTGTCCACCTATTTTCGCATTAACAATGGTGATTCTGGACAATTCGAGCGTACTTTGATTGTTGCCGAAGAAGGAGCCTATGTCAGCTATCTTGAAGGTTGTACTGCACCAATGTTTGATACCAATCAACTTCATGCAGCCGTAGTTGAATTAGTCGCCCTAGATGATGCCGAAATCAAATATTCCACAGTACAGAACTGGTTTGCTGGCGATAAAGATGGCAAAGGCGGTATCTATAACTTTGTTACTAAGCGTGGTTTGTGCCAAGGCAAAAACTCGAAGATCTCTTGGACTCAAGTAGAAACAGGTTCCGCAATTACTTGGAAATATCCCAGTTGCGTATTGGTTGGTGAAAACTCCGTTGGAGAGTTTTACTCTGTTGCTCTAACAAATAATAAGCAACAAGCCGACACTGGCTCGAAAATGGTGCATATCGGCAAAAACACTCGCAGTAAAATTGTTTCTAAGGGTATTTCCGCTGGTGGTTCGCAAAATAGCTATCGCGGCTTGGTGAAGATCTCACCTAATGCTGAAGGCGCAAGAAATTATTCTCAATGCGACTCAATGCTAATTGGTGATTGCT
Organism: Pseudanabaena sp.; assembly: GCA_044354985.1. Classification (GTDB taxonomy): domain Bacteria; phylum Cyanobacteriota; class Cyanobacteriia; order Pseudanabaenales; family Pseudanabaenaceae; genus Pseudanabaena. The sequence goes on from JBIKYZ010000171.1 coordinate 2,820, forward strand.
CGCAGGCAAATACTTTCCCCTATATCCAAGTCCAAAACAATACCGCTAGAGTTGAGCATGAAGCCTCAACTTCTAAAATCGGCGAAGAGCAATTGTTCTATTTTCAACAACGCGGTATCGCAGTTGAAGATGCTGTCTCAATGATCATTAGTGGCTTCTGCAAAGAAGTATTTAATGCATTGCCGATGGAGTTTGCCGTTGAAGCTGATAAGCTCCTGGCTTTGAAGCTAGAGAATAGTGTTGGCTAGATTTGAAATATTTTGAGGGCAAAGCACTCACTGGAATTACCATATAACTATTATGGGATTCTTGATGATTATGTAGGTGATGGATATGGCAGTTAAATTCATTCTTAGTGATTATGTCGAGGAAGCTCTAAAACAAGGAACCTATGACAAGTTAGACGATAACTCGTTTGTTGGACGCATTCCAAGTTGTCAAGGGGTAATAGCATTTGGAGAAACACTACGCGAATGTGAATATGAGGTGCAGTCGGTCTTTGAAGACTGGGTTCTTTTAGGATTAAGGCTAGGACATCACCTGCCAATCATTGGTGGGATCGATCTAAATCAGGAGCTAAAAAGTGAGTCGATTAGCGCCATGTAAACGTAAAGAGTTCATCCGAAAGCTCCAAAAGCTTAAATTTGAAGGCGTGTTTTCTGGAACAAGGCATCAATTTATGATTTATAAACAATGTCGGCTTACAATTCCTTCAAACCTAGAATATTCTGTTCCACAGCTAAAAATGATGATACGAGAAATCGAAAATATTTTAGGTCGAGAAATCACTATTGATGAGTGGAATGACTTGATTTAAGCTGTTCTGAAGTATAGATTTTGAACGAAAAGTACTACAATTAAAAGATAACTGTTAAGAAAAAAATGATTGTTGAAAATAGTGAAGTGATTTTATCAGTCAAGAATTTGACTGCGGAAGTTGGTGGAATCGAGATTTTAAAAGGGCTTAATCTGGAGATTAAGGCTGGTGAAGTTCATGCGATTATGGGACCAAATGGCTCTGGCAAAAGCACATTCTCGAAGGTGTTAGCGGGACATCCTGCCTATACGGTCACAGGCGGAGAGATTATTTATAAGGGTGAAAACTTATTAGATTTAGCACCAGAAATTAGATCTAGAGAAGGTATATTTTTAGCTTTTCAATACCCATTAGAAATTCCTGGGGTGACTAATTCTGATTTCTTGCGATTGTCCTATAACAACTTGAGAAAGCATAAAGGTTTAGAAGAGTTCGATATCATCGATTTTGATGACTTTATCCAAGAAAAGCTTGAGATCGTAGAAATGAATCCTAGTTTCTTGAGTCGTAGCGTTAATGAAGGTTTCTCGGGTGGTGAGAAGAAACGCAATGAGATTTTGCAAATGGCAATTCTTGATCCGACCTTGGCAATTCTAGACGAGACAGATTCGGGGTTAGATATTGATGCTTTGAGGATCGTGGCAGGTGGAGTCAATAAGCTCTCAACTCCTCTCAACTCTTCACTAGTGATTACTCACTATCAGCGCTTACTGAATTACATTATTCCAGACTTCATTCATGTGATGGAAAATGGCAAGATTATTCTCACAGGTGGCAAAGACTTGGCTCTGGAACTAGAAGAAAAGGGCTATGACTGGCTCAAAGAAGAAGAGGCGGTGTTGGCATAATGGCTATTCAAGTTTCTGAACAAGTGGAAGATCAACAGGAATTGAAGGGTGCATTAAGCACACGCAGTAAATTGGCTGTTGATAGCAAAAAGTTTACTTCTCAAGTGATTAGTTTAGGCTCTCCGATCGCGATCTCCCAAGACACCGATCAGTTTGTGAGCGAGATTCGCCAATTGGCTAGCGATCGCCTATCGAGTCTTTCTTTCCCAACAACCAAAGACGAAGAATGGAAATATACTGATGTTTCGTCTTTGGGAAGTCTAACTTTTGCTAATCAACTGGCTAAGCCAGAGGAAGTCGAAGCCTTAATTGCTAAGCATTCAGCTCCTGAAGCTTCAGGAAATCTGATTGTATTTGTGAATGGGCAGTATAGTGAGAAGTTCTCAGATACAAGCGGTGCTTTGCAGGGCTTAGTTCTTGGAACATTGGCAACTCTTGGCGATCGCATTCTGCCAAAACTGCGATCGCACCTCGCTCAGCATCCCGATGCGAATGATTATTTTACAAGCCTGAATACAGCTTGTCTGAATGATGTAGCGATTGTACTCGTCCCCAAAAATTTAGTCGTCGAAAAGCCGATCCAGCTTTTGTTTGTATCTGCACCACAGGCTGGCGCAACATTGATAACTCAGCCGCGCTGTTTGGTGATTGCAGAAAGCCATAGTAATTTGACTTTCATTCAAACTTTTGTGGGAATTGATTCTCAAACCTATTTTACTAATACGGTAACAGAAGTTTGGCTAGCAGAAGGTGCAGAGGTCAATCATACCAAGGTACAGTGGCAAGGTGATGAGGCAGTGCATATTAATATGACTGCGATCGCTCAAGCTCGAAATAGTAACTATAAAAATCAATCGATTAGCATCGGTGCGAAGATCTCTCGCCAGAATTTAATCGTGCGTCAAATGGCTGAACAAACTCAAACTTCGCTGACTGGATTAGCATTTGTCGATGGCGATCAGCTTGCAGACACGCATTCGGTAATCGCTCATGACTATCCCTATGGATCAAGTAAGCAGTTACATAAATGTATTGCATCAGGGCGATCCCATGCGGTCTTTAATGGCAAAATCCAAGTTGCGAAGTTAGCACAACAAACTGATTCCGCCCAGCTAAGCCGCAATCTCTTGTTATCGCCCAAAGCGCGAGTAGATACAAAACCTCAGCTAGAGATTTTTGCAGATAATGTCAAATGCGCTCACGGTGCAACCGTCAGTCAACTAGATGCTGAGGAAATCTTCTATCTCCAAAGTCGAGCGATTGATGCAGAGAGTGCCGCTAACTTGCTAACCTATGCCTTTGCTACGGAAGCGATCGCGCAAATCCCGATTGTATCGGTACAGCGATCGCTTAGTGATTTTGTGCTTGAGAAAACCAAATCATAAAAAATAAAAATTAAGATGCGGCGCAATGTGCCGCATCTTAATTTTTTCGCTTGGGCTTTGCTAAAAATGCTATAAGTCATCCTGTGAAAAATGCTAGGATGCTGAACATCAAGAATGTATCGGGATGAGAAAATTAATGCGTTGGTCTATCGTGCTTATGCTCAGTGCTACATTAGCAGGAGCAAGCGCCCCACTAATTACCGCTTCTTCTGAATCAGACATTACTCTGAATGCAAGCTTAGGCAATAACCGAGACAGCAAGTCCTTTGATCCGCTTACTTACTCTCCGCTTGATCAAAGACTTGCCAAATTAGAAACTCAGGCTAAACAACTAAATTCTAGTAATACCGATAGCGATCGTGTTCGTGCTCGTCTGGTAATTGCGGATATTCATCTCAACAACCGCAAACCTCGCGAAGCGATCGCTGCTCTTGATAAATTGGAAACTGAGTATCCAGTTTTAGCCGATTATGTTTTACTCAAACGCGCACAGGCTCAAACCCAACTGCGCGATCTCCAAGCAGCAAAAGCAACTTGGGAGCAACTGTTAGCCAAGTTCCCTGATAGTCCTGCATCTGCTGAAGCGATGTTTGCTTTAGGACAAAATCAACAGCTTTTACAAAAATTTCCTGCTCATCCGCGATCGCAAGAAGTTGTCCTGCGCTTACTAGCCCAAGGTCCAAATCGAGTTGATCTAATGGCGCATTTGGCGACTTATTTTAGTGATTTCAAAGAGATTGTCCCAATTCTAAATCGCCTAGTGGCAAGTTCACCCTCACTCACCTCTGATCAATGGTGGGCGATTGCCGATGGATATTACAATAAGTTTGAATTTGGACGAGCTGCTAATGCCTACGCTCGTGCAACTGTAAATCCTATAACTGCCTACAATTACGCCCGTAGCCTTCATCGTGGCAAACAATTCGACAATGCGATCGCCGCTTATAACCGCGTTGTCCAGCAATTTCCGCAAAGTCCTCAAGCTCCTCGTGCTCTCATTCGGATTACGCAGATAGGTTCGCCTGAAGCTGCGATCGCGGCAACTGATCGCATTGTCGCTAGCTATCCTGACACCGCAGGTGAAGCACTAGGGATTAAGGCTGCCATCTTGCAAGATAAACTTGATAGCCCTAAAGCCGCAAGTGACGTTCGTAATCTATTGCTAAGTCGCTATGGCAGTAGCGATGATGCTGGTGAATTACGTTGGAGAATTGCTAAGGGACAAGGGCGATCTGGGCAGATTAAGAATGCGATCGCCACGGTTGACGCATTGATTGCCAACAGTCCAGATAGTACCTCCGCAGCCGAAGCGAGCTTCTGGGCAGGTAAATGGGCTAATCAAATTGGCGATAAAGCTAAAGCTAAAAAGTTTTTTGAGTTTGCGATTCGACAACACCCTGATTCCTATTTCGCTTGGCGATCAGCGAGTTCTCTTGGATGGAATGTGGGAACCTTCACGACAGCACGTTACGTTGCACCAGCGATCGCATTACCTAGTGCAAGAGTAACTTTGCCAGCGGGTTCGGCGAAACTACAAGAGTTATACATCCTCGGACTAGATCGTGATGCGCAATCGCAATGGATGTCAGAATTGCGCGGTAAGCGAATTCTGGAACCCAAGGAAATCTTTACTGATGGTGTTTTGCGTGTTGCTAATCTAGACAACTTGATTGGAATTAAAACGCTGGAAAGCTTAAATTGGATTGATGTTCCTAATTCGCAAAGAGCCGAAATCGCCCAACTCAAGCAGCATCCTGCATACATACACTCACTCTATCCGTTTCATTACTGGGATATCATTTCCAACTGGTCACGCGATCGCAAACTCTCTCCTGCTCTCGTCATTGGTTTGATGCGTCAAGAATCCCGCTTTGAGGCTCAAATTCGTTCTCGTTCAGGTGCGATCGGTTTGATGCAAATTATGCCAGATACAGGCTCATGGATTGCTAGTAAAAAGGGTGTGAATAGCTATAATCTGGATAGACCTGAAGATAATATCAATTTTGGAACTTGGTATCTGGACTATACCCACAGCCGTTTTGGAGATAACACCATGCTTGCCATTGCTAGCTATAATGCAGGACCTGGTGCGATCGGTAGATGGGTGGAATCGAGAGGTTTGGGAGATCCTGATGAGTTTGTGAATAATATTCCCTACGATGAAACTAGAGATTATGTGTCCAAAGTTTTAGGTAACTATTGGAACTACCTGCGGTTGTATTCTCCTTCAGTACAACAACAGATAACGGCTTTGGAACAGCCTAATAATATCAATGCGTCAACTAAGTTCTAAAACTAAAGCCCAAAGTGACCGTATAGCGGTCACTTTGCCTCTTGAGGCTTTAAGCTTTTTACAGCGCTTTGCGCTCAAGACTAAACCAAGAGATTTTTTAAAAGTGTTACGAAGCGACACTTTTAAAAAATCTCTTGTAGTTCGTTTAATCGGTAATTGTTCCAAAGAAATAAAAAAGCCTCGCAGTGCGAGGCTTTTTTTATTTCTTTGGAGCGTCAGGTAATGGCATGATCGGTGCTCCATTTTGTAATTGGAGAATGCCTGCAACAACAATCTGATCTTTGGCATTTAAACCTTCTAACACCTCTTGTTTATTGCCAGTAATTTTTCCAAGCTTAACTGGTTTTTGATTAGCAATTAGAGATTTTCCATCTGTAGGACTAGGCTCTGCAACAAAGATAAAATCTTGCCCTCCAAGACGGGAAATTGCCGAAGTTGGCACTAGTACACCAGCACGAGAAGCCCATATCAATCTTGCTCTCACAAACTGATTAGCTTTGAGTTGATTAGTTCCATTATTAAAATTAGCTTTTACCAAAACCGATTGGCTTTGAGGATTAATATTCGGGGAAATAAAAGCGACATTTCCTTTAACAAGAGGCTTATCTTGAGCGTCTAACAACTCCACAGGCATTCCCATTTTTAAGCGAGGAGCATTCTCAATGGGAACCGAAATCTGAATTTCTAACACTTGATTTTGAGTTACAGTCGTTAGTTGGGTTGTGCTATTAACATTGTCTCCAACTTTAATCGGAATATCACCAACAATACCCGCAAAAGGAGCTGTTACCGTGTAGAAATCTAGCTGTACTTCTTCCTGCACCGCACCAGCGCGAGTTTCTTCAATCCTTGTAGCTGCACTATTAATACTTGCTTGTTGAGCATTAATTTGAGCATCGATCTGACCAAGTTCAGCTCTTGCATTTCTCAGATTATTCGCAACTTCGTCAAGCTTTTGTTTTGTCGTCGCACCCTGTTCTGTCAATTTAGTAAAGCGACTAAATTCCTTTTGATTAAAATCAACACTAGATAAAATCGATTCTTTACGGGCGCGTAATTGAACAAGGGTCGCCCTAGCACTTTCAAAATCTGCCTGAGAAGTTGCCACTGCGGCAACCGATCGCTGCACAACTGCTTGCTGTTTAGCTGGATCAATTCGTAAAATTGGCGCACCAGCTTCTACGCGATCGCCTGCCTTGACATAGATCTCTTGGATATATCCATCGACTCGTGGTTGCAGAGTCACGGATTGGCGCGATTGTAAATTGGCGACATAATCGGAGCTATCGGTGACTGTCCCTGATTCTACAGAGGCGATCGGTACAGGAACAGCACCAAATCCGTTGCCTTTAGGAGCATTCGCAGAGCAAGAAACCAACAACGCACCGATTACAGCGACTAAGCCCTTGCTCAATGATTTATCTAATAGGTTGTTCGACAATTGCTGTCTTCGGAATTTATGTTTAATCATGAATATTGGCAAATTCTCGCTGACGTTTCGGTTCTCTTTGCATATAGATGATAGACAACATTGATCATCACTAAATCACCCTGTAGGAGCTATTTCCCTAAAACAAAAAGGTGGAGCTTTGCTCCACCTTTTTGTTTTAGATACCTGCATGTCCCATGGCGATACCAGCAACTAACATCCCAATCACAAGGAATGGTTGAGCGCTGGCTTGATATTTCACGTCATTCTTGAGCGGATCGCGCAAGAAATACATGTCTTGAAATGTAATCTGGGGAATTACTAACAAAACAATTAAGCTGGCTAATAGTTGTTCGCCCACGGTGACCAAATAAACAGCGATGCCAATTTGGAAGACATCGATCGCAGTTGCCGAAATCAATGCCGCATTCTGCACACCAAACATCACTGGCAAAGATTTCAATCCTAATTCGCGATCGCCTTCAACGCTTTTGAAGTCATTGACGACAGCGATACCTAAACCCGCAAGGCTATAGAACAGAGTAACAGCTACCACAGTCCAATTTAGAGTCCCGTAAAGTGCATGACCAGCCCACCAAGGTAGAGCGATATAGCTTGCTCCGAGTGCATAGTTTCCGAGCCAACCATTTTGCTTGAGCTTCAAAGGTGGCGCAGAGTAGATATAGGCAACCAATGAACCACCAAGCGCTAATTTCGTCATGATAAAGTCGGCATGACCTGCGGTGACATCGAGGATTGCCGCTACAGCAATGCCACCCAGCCACAAAATCCAAATTTGCGCAATGACTTGCTTGAGGGAAATTGCTCCCGATGGAATCGGACGATATGGCTCGTTAATTGCGTCAATTTCGCGATCGTAGTAATCATTAATGGTCTGGGTATAGCCTGTCAGTAGGGGCCCTGACATGAGCATACAAAGTAGCGATCGAAATACGTTTTCAATCGACCATGTAAAGTCACCAGAGGAGGCTGCACCGCAGAGTACGCCCCACATCAGGGGTATCCATGTAATCGGTTTCATCAGTTGCAGGCGGATCTTCCAGATTGAAGCGCCTTGTACGTCCGCACCTTTCATTCCGAGCATTTGGCGGGTACGGGCTTCGCGAGACTCGCTCGCTGGTACGTCAGGGGTTGGAGACGACATATTTACAAAAATTTATAGACTTGCGGTTGATTATAGCTTTTAGGCGATCGCACCTTAGTCATAAAGCTCTAAAGAATTTAATTGTTAGTCTAATTTGAAGCTTTTCTAAAGCTGTTAGTGCATTGCTGAAGTGTGTCTAGATATATTAGTCAATTGTTTACTGTTAAGCTAAAATCCGACTAAAAACTATCGGGTTGGACATAGTTTATGAAAAAGTCCATTGAGCCAATAACTTTACTTTTAATTTGGTTTACTTTATCTTTCTTTTCACGTTTAGGATCTCCTCTAGTTATTCAGATAATTCTTTGCCAGATAACATCGGTTCAAATAGCGCGGCGAGCAGAAAAAAATCTTGCTCTAACTTTTGGGGACGATCGCGATGATGGATTTAGGGATTTTGTTTTAGCTCGTTGGTTTGATTCAACGTAATTGCTCAACCTATAGCAAACAATGATTTGAGAGGATTCAAAGCGATAAGAATCGACTCAAAAGCGGAAAAGCCTTTTCTTTTTCCAGTATTGACAATCGAGCGAACAGCCGCAAATAAGTCA
>JBIKYZ010000425.1:0-3380 GCA_044354985.1 Pseudanabaena sp.
TCTCTTTGACGGTTGGCAACATCTAATCGAATTTATGCTTGGTGATGCTCCTGTGTTTCCAGATTCGTGTTAATTTTACACTAGTATTATGTATTGCTTGTTACCATTTTGAATTTGGAATTGCTGTTAAAAAATAATTGGGCTTTGTCTATTTCTCGTTTTGTGTTAGCTTAAATAGACTCAATCTCTAAGGGGTACAGTAGGTTAAAATGGCTAAGCGCCGCAATCAGAAAAAAGAAAAAGCTCTTCGCAACCAAGCGTATGCGCGTAAGTTTCGTAAGCGCACCCCAATGGGTCGCTTTGGACGTAGAAGACCAATGGGCAGCTATAACGATCCAGAAGATTCTGAATCCAATGGAGCTGCTGATACAGGTGCAGCCGATACTGGCGCTGCTGACACTGGCGTTGGTGGCAATAAATTCTAATTTGAATTCTGGTGATTATATTCCAGTATTCTACGGATCATGACCACAAGTTTTGCCCTTGCTTTACATACAACGACTACCAAATTAGAGCTTGCGATCGCGGAAATTAACCAAAATTCTGATCGCAATCCTCAAATCTATAGCATCCACAAGCAGCAGTCATGGGAACTAGGCAGAGAATTATCTGTACAGTTGCATGACTGCTTAGGTTTGTTTGTGGGTGATAACTCATGGACTGATTTTGCTTTTTTAGCGATCGCCACAGGTATCGGTAGTTTCACTGGCACAAGGATTGGCCTTGTTGTTGCAAGAACAATTGGCGAACAGTTAAATATCCCTGTATATGGGATTGACTGCCAAACAATTATTTCTAGAGCACAGCAGTCTAAACCAGCCTTATCTCTAAGCGAAAGTTTGTTAGCGATCGCTCACGATCAATGGCAAGCAGGTATTTATCCTAGTTGGCAAGATGCTTTGCCAATCTATGAATAAAAAGCAGAAGGGACGCATAGCGTCCCTTCTGCTTTTTCGTATCTCAAAGTGATAGAATTACAGTGTTGAAAGTACATAAAAGTTGAACTTTCTTAACTAGCGATCAATCGTTAGGATTAGAAGGGAAAGATTTTATTACTTAAGCAAAACTCACTTAAGACGGTAGTTATTCCCAGCTTGACCTATGCTTCAAGACGCGATCGCCATTCGTCAATATCAAAAGATTACCGACTCTCTAGTCGAAATGTCAGAACGTGGTTATCGTTCTACGGACGAAATGAGACTTTTTTTAGACGGTTATCTCTCGGCTCTACGCTTTACTAATGCTGTAGAAGCCCATCATATTCACCGTCTTGAAGAAGAAGTAATCCGATTTTTATATGATTCCTCCAACTTTGCCTCTCCTTATGAGTTTGAGTTTGAGGTTGAACGGGGTGAAAGATAAACGCTATGGCGAATCCCTGCCGTAAGCGGAGTTTGAAAGCGATCTTGCTTAACGACTTGTAACCCTTGTTGCTCACAAAATATATCTAGATGTTCACTCTCTTCGGGTAGCCATTGACCACGATAGAGTACTGCTGTGCCGATTTTTTTGAGAAATGGTAATGCGTAATCAGCACAAATATCTGGCTTGCCTACGGCTCTTACAAGGGCTAAGTCGTACTTTTTTTTATAATCTGAGAGTTTATTAATTTCTTCGCTACGCCCTGATAGCGCGATCGCATTAGATAATTGCAGAGTTTCAATTGTTTCTTGAACAAAGGCAACCTTTTTTTGTTTGCTATCTAGCAAGGTGACTTGCCATGACGGCTTGGCGATCGCGATCGGCAGCCCTGGAAACCCTGCACCAGTCCCAATATCAATTACCTTAATATCTTCACGATCCCAGAAAGCCAATACTCCACGTAACGAATCCCATAAATGCTTTTCCCAAAAGTCTTCAGCAGCAGTAATCCGAGTCAGATTTTGTTTGCTATTGCCCTCTAAGACAAGTTCGTACAGCTTTTCAAATTGATTAATTTGGTCAGAGTTTGGTGACCAGTTAAGGGTAGATTGCCAATGCTCGAATAGATGGGAAAAGTGGGGCATAAAAAACAAGAAGTAAATACTGCGCTTTGCGCGATCTCTACTTTACTAGCGATCGCGAGATCTCTTATTGGATGTTTGTGGAATTTCGACATTAGACGATAAGATCAAACAAACATTAAGATTCATGTAGCATTGCTAGGCGATGATAGATGAATAGCTGCGCGAAGGGCTGTCGCTTATTGACTGCTACCGATATAACAAAAAAATATAAAAGGATGAAATCTAATGACCGAAGAACCTAAAGTACGGACTGCTTTTACAAAAGATGAGCGCGGCATCTTAAATAATTGGGCGATCGAACCTAAGATGTATTTTGATGACAAAGCCGAGAAAAACTCTGACAATCAAGTCAATAAGCAGACTGGCAAAATGCCGAAAGGACGATTGGCAATGATTGGGATTACCTTGCTCGTCTTGGTAATGATTGGGATTACCTTGATTTCTATTGCTTAGGGCTTAGCAGTAAAATCAGGAAGCAATTTTTGGATAGCGCGGCGAAGCCGCGCCATCCAAAAATTGCTTCCTGATTACATCACAGATCCTTTTCTGAAAATAGGGGTAAAGCAAAGTTTTACCCCTAAAATATAATTTTATGACAATTCCCCAAGACCCAATTCAGTTTTTAACGCTCGCGGAAGCCCATGAGATCGATGGAGCTATGCTCTCCACGACGGAAAAATTTATGACTCGCATTACGATTTCATCAATGCGGATCATTACCAAAATCGCTCAAGAATTGAATATTCATGCTGAAGAGATTAGAGCCAGTCAAATCGTACAATGGATTGAGCATGATTCGCAGATTCGTAAAGAGCAAGGTGAAGATGCTGCATTTTTGAAATGGACTTCACCGCATCCTGATTTAGATTTTGAAGATACTCGGCAGGATGAAGTTACACCTGCGAACCTTTCTAGTCATGAAAAATTTCTTACACGCATGGTAATTTCGGCAATGTCAGCTTTAGTTGCGATCTCGAAAGATTATGGTGCTCACATCGAGGATTTGACCGTAGCGCAAATAATCTCTTGGACAGAACGCGATGCAAAAACTAAGCGCTAACAGAGCTAAATAGAAAAGGATAGGCGGCGCAAAGCGCCGCCTATCCTTTTCTATTTAGTGATAATTGAGATTCGATCGTACCTTCGGCATCATTTGCGATCGCCTTTAAAAGACCAAATTACCCATAGTCATACCTACAACATCCAACGCTGATTCTCTTCTAGTAAGCGTTCCAACATATCTCTCAATGTCTAAGAAAGCATTTAAGAATTGACAGCAGTAAGATTTCTAAGCATTTTGCGGATCAAAGCTAGGTAAATAAAGGACTCCGAGGTGTTCTCATAAAATTCATAATCCTTGCTGAGTCTGCGATA
>JBIKYZ010000426.1:0-3375 GCA_044354985.1 Pseudanabaena sp.
ATCAAACCTAGGCTATGGTTCAATTTATTGAACTTATAGCTTTTGTATTTACCTATGGATTGAAGTACAGAAATAAATGTGAAGTTGCTTCTATACCTTGCTTTTGTTTCCCGACAGATCTAGTATAAAGTCTTTGAGAAAGTAGATTAGATCTTTTGCTTGAGGAAGTGCCCATCTCCTCAAAGCCCCTTCGATCAAAACAATGACAAGAATAGTTTTGATCGATAGTTTCCAATTTTGTGATGCTCCAAAGATGAGTATCACCACAAATGCTAGTGCGCCTATTATTTCCATTTTTCAAGGTATATACTCAATTGACTATTCCAACCCCTAGATGGTTATAATACTTTCTCTGGATAAAGATAAACAGGCTCAATCAATTTATCCAAGGCATGAACGATTGCTTCTGTCGTTTCTTTTAGAGACCAAGATTTCATCCGCTCAGTAGCAGATATACCCATTTCCTCTAGTTTCTCACGGTTAGAAAGAATGTCTGCAAGGATTTTTGTAAGTTTATCCACATCACCACAAGGATAAATAAAGCCATTCTCACCATGTCTAATTAAATCGTAACCTGAGCCTACTTTATTACTCACGACGACAGGACAACCACAAAGCATGGCTTCGTTAACAACTACACCAAATGGTTCATAATCTGACGGTAAAACAAACAAATCTGCGGAACAGTATACTGAAGGTAACTGGGATTGGTTGACAAAGCCCAAAAATCTGACTCTATGTTCAATTCCTAGAAATTCTGCTTTGGATTCCATCTCTTCTCTAAGAATTCCATCTCCAGCAAATATTAGGTAGCTGTTTTGGCAATTAGCCTGAGCAAAAGCTGTTAAAATATCTTGAGGACGCTTCCAAGGTTGAAGTTTGGCGCAGAATAGTAAAACAGTCGAATCTAGAGGGATATTCCATTTTTCGCGTACCAGTTGCCTATCCACCTGCTTAGCTTGTGATATCCACCAATCATTGTCTACCGCAAATGGTGTAAGAGCGATTCTTTGCTCGGACATACCTAGACTAAGTGCTACTTGCCTACCAGGTGTTGAGTTAACCATGACAATATCAGCTAGATTGAAAATTGGCGGCAGCAACAATTTCTTTAACCAAGTTTTAAATCGTTTCTTATTACGTGGCTCAATACTACTAGTGTCAGTACAAAATAAAAACTTTTTCCTTGTCAGTTTGGCAGATAAAACTGCGATCCAAAAGCTGGCATAGGTATAGCCAGTATAGACAATCACCGCATCATAATTCTCTAGGGTAATTAGTTTCCACAGTCCTAAGTTTATAAGTCCCCAAAATTTACCGCCAAGACTAGGCTTTGGAGAATTATTCTCAATCTGTACCCAAGGAAACCCTTCTAATAATGGGATATCCCAAGCTACTTTAACTCCAAATCCTTCATCAAAACTAGATTGAACACCATTCATACTGCAATAAGCTACTTGGATGTTAAGTTGAGGGTGTTTTGCCATAAGTCTAAACAGAGGCGATGCATACTGCACTGGATGTGATGCAACTATTAGAACTCTATACTTATTAGTAGTCATGGTATTTACCTTGAAGTAGGCAACTATCTCATCAGATTTTTGGATGTTATCTTCATAGATCGATTGAAGACTATATCCTAAAGCATCAGGGAATTGGCAACAATCTTTATAAGCTTCGCAAAATTGGCAATACTGTTTTCGGAGGAATCAACTGTAAGGGCGATCGCAAAATTTTACCTAAAATGTTCTGATTAGTAATACCTGAGAAGTTAATAGGCATAGTCGATCTGTTAAAAGCAGGGATTAAAGTTTCTAAAATGTTGATTTTATTGGTATCGCGGAAATAAGTATTTAGAGAAAATTTTTGCTTGTTTTGACAAATTATGAGTTTGATACCATTCATAGGCATTATTAGCTATTTTTTGACCTATTTCTAAAGACAATTTATAGCTTACATTGCTAGTTGTGAGATAGTGTTTGCCCATTTCTAGATGGTTTATTGTAATTTTGCTACCAGAAACCATATAAGGTATTAACCCGTAAGCGCAATAAGCGGCAAAAATAGTAGATTTTGCTAGCTGTTCAGGGGGAGGAAAGACTAAAAACCCAATAATCGAGTCATTTAATATCTTACTAATCTGTGAAGATTCAATAATTCCCGTTTCAACAATAGATACATCATTAATGTTCGGTAATGTTACACCTGTCGGGTTACCAATATCACATATTTCCTTAATGTGAAAATATTGGCAAATCTTTGCTAATTCAGGTACATAATCTTGGTATATTCTCGCTCTACTATTTTTATGTCCAAATGTCACTAATCTCTTTGTTCGCATTGATAAAGGTAAATCATAGTTTAATTCACCCATGTTAGAGAAAACAGGCAGAGAGATGTATTCAAATTCTGGATTTGGTACTAGCTTACGTAAGGTTTCTGCATGACCTTGAGTATTAGTAATGCAGCGATCGCTTAATTTAGCTAATCTTGTGACTAAATTTTTTTGTAGCGGTGAAAGCCAAAAAGAACTAGTCCAAGGTGGAGTTCCTGATGCATGAAGCTCATGGAACATCGTAACAAGTAAGCGATCAGGATATAGATTTTTCCAACGTTGTATCCCATCAACTAACCAGACTGGGCAACCGCGCTTGGCATAGCCATAACCCACGTAGTGTAATAGAACTGGCGAGGTGCGATCGCCTTCGAGCAAAGCCGTAAGTTGTGCCGAGTTGCCGTCTATTATTTGCTTAACTGAAAATCCTTCAATTTCTACTTCTCCGTTCCAGTCAGGATTGCCAACAATAAATTGGGTTTGAATATTGAAATCCTGACGAAGTTGACGAGCTAAATTTAAAGCATAATCGCCAACGCCATCAATTGCTTGGGGAAGTCTAGTAACTATGGCAAATACACTACTCAAACAATTCACCATTAGAATATTGTCATTGGAGAAAATATATCAGATTAGTTCTACTTTGAGTCTGTCACACAAGTTGCATACCACTCCCCTTGTCCGATTGGCTTAAGTTGATAACCAAAGGATGTGAGCATTTTTTTTGCTGTCTCAGACAAAATGCCTAAAGCAGACATTCGCACTTTATTTTCTTCAAAAAAGATATGTTTTATTCTTTTTTCTCTTAGTAGGTGAGATGAGCCTGCAAGTACCCATGTATCAGCGCCTTCGACATCAATTTTTAATACATCTATCTTCAAACAATCAGATTCAATGCAAAATTGATCTAAAGTGATTGGAGTTTGGAAAAAATTGAAGCAAAAAATGGATGAACGGCACATTAAGAGATGCCCAAATATTGGGCATGAGAAATCGAAGCACTAATGATTTAGGAGTACTAAGATAGTAGTATTTGCCAG
>JBIKYZ010000172.1:0-11274 GCA_044354985.1 Pseudanabaena sp.
TCTTTGTTTTGCCATGCACTTAATATCTTGTGCCGTAAATCAAGCGAATATGCTGTCATATTTTGTTTAATTTTAGTGATGCTTTAGATTACTAGACTTGTGGCGCGTTTGATCGGTATTTGCTGTAGGTTGAGCAGATTTTAGTTCCATGTTTGAATTGTTCTAGGGGAAAATGAGGATAGTTTAAGGTAAAGGTATGGCAACGAGTTTGTATGAGTCAGATTTTTATCGCTGGACGGTAGAGCAGTCTGAAAAATTACGATCATGTGAAGTTGATGGGCTTGACTCAAAAAATCTAGCTGAAGAGATTGAATCTTTGGGGAGACAAGAACGTAGAGAGCTAAGGACTCATTTTAATGTTTTGCTGGGTCATTTGCTAAAGTGGCATTTACTCCCAGAAGAGCGCAGTAAACTTTGGCAAGTAACAATTGACAGCGAACGCCGAGAAATTCACTGGATATTGAGAGATAGCCCTAGCCTCAAAGACAAGCTAAGTGAAATCATCAGAGATAGTTATGAGGCGGCATTGTATTTGGTGAGGCTGGAAACTTCTCTCGCTGCTAAAGATTTACCAAAAGCCTGTCCTTATCCCGTTGAGCAAATTTTGGACTTAGGTTTTCCTAATGGTATTGATAAGGATCTGGATTAAAACCCCTATGAAATGGACTGCGATCGCAGAAAGTTGGCGACAAACTAATCTTGACATAGAGAAAGCGGTGTGATCGTTCCTTGCTCTTAGACCTGTTCTTTGTTTCACCAGATCCTGTAGCATTTCATCCTTGAATTGGAGCTTCTATCTAGATTTGTAGATAAGATGAGCAACACTTTGCGCTGACCGTCTTACACTATTGGTAAACCTAGCTAGAATTGATTTATGTCATCCAATAGTTCAACTATGCAATCTATGATCGCGAATGGAGCTTTACGACGAGTGCATCACATTGCTTTGAATGTGCGGGATATGAAGCTTTCTTGTGATTTTTATGGCAACATTTTGGGATTGCATCAACTCATTGGTGATGAGGTTCCCACCACTCTAATCGATTTAGTGGCAGCAGGCAAAGTAGCGAATTTTAGAACTCCCGATGGCACAGTTCTCGATTTGTTTTGGGAACCAGAGCTTACGCCGCCCGATCCTGATCCGCAGCAGCAATTTACTCGTGCTAATCATCTAGCCTTTGATATTGCTCCAGAACTTTTTGAGCAAGCAGTGGCTGTATTGCGATCGCAGCAAGTCCAAATTGAGGGTGAGCCTGTTACTCGTCCTACTGGTAGAGGCATTTATTTTTATGATCCCGATGGATTTCTGCTTGAAATACGTTGCGATCCTAGTTGACCAATCCGAATCGCTACCCATAATGATAGCGATCGCACCCAATCCTAGATCAAAATTGCTAAAACAAGATTTTCGTACAGATATCAAATGCTTGCTCTCGTTGACTGCAATTGCTTCTACGTTAGCTGTGAGCGAGTGTTTAACCCTTATCCCGCGATCGCATCGTTGAGAGAGTTATAAGCTTTATCAACTACAAAGGTTTTGCCCAGAAAAACAATTGCTTGTTCAGTGCCAGCGATGCTATTGATGACAATTTATTTCCGTTGGTCAGTTTTGTTTTATGGGGGACACCCCCAATCCCCCAGCCCTATATTGCTGCTTCGCGTCCGAACTGTGTCGATGCAGTGCGATCGCTTAGGGTTTTTGAGGATTTTAATACTGGCGATCGCACCGCATCGAAAGCACAACGAAGCATAGCGGAAATCAAAAGTCTTCCTGTCTATGCCTAAGATCTTTGATTTCCGCCATGCCCAGAAACAACGGCTTAAACTTTGTTTTTATCGCTTGCGAATAGGAATCTGAACTTCACGACGTTTTAATGGTGCAGGTGTAAAAGGTGAATCGTAGAGAAATTCTCTTGGCTCTCCTGCTATTTCATACTCAGGATGGCTATCTAACCATTCTTTTAACTTTGCAACATCCTCTTGATATCTGTCATAGCCATATGCACCCTGTACCCCCAAACTGACAACTAACATCGGTGCATGATCCTCTACTTGAATATCTTGAGATATTTGTGAGGGGCTGATGGAACTATTATTGTACAAAAAAGAAACCTTTGCTTTTCCACTTTGCATCGGTTGATCGATTGTCGAGATAGGATACCTTGCCTCCACAGGAGCTGTCATGGAAATATTGTTGCTGCTGATGTGCTGAAACAATGGGTTAAAGGAGTTGCTAGTAGCTTGACTGAGATTTCCTTCGTAAGTGTATGTGCCAGAACGATAGGCAGGATATTGCTTAACTTCGATTTTTCCGTGAGATGTTGGCGATGGGAATCCGACGGGTAGGGGAGCAGACATAGCTTTAGTTACTGCAAAAATAGTAATAGGGATTGCGATCGCGCCAAGAATGATGAGTAAGTTAGAAAGTTTCATAACTCAATTATAGTGACTTTGCCAAAGTGAAACATTTCGTGAGGTAGCTTGAAAGTCTGTTTGCTTTCGTTCTAGGGGAAAGTTGCAAAAGCTTAGAGCGATCGCCCGAATAGTTTAATTTTTAGCTGCGTTGTCGGCGTTGGGCTAGGTGCTAAATAGGGCGCTGGTCAGTTAATTAGGGATAGATGCTGAAATGCACATTTCATGCCAACGAAAAAGACGCAAATACGTCGATCGCGTTTTAGCTGACCAGTGCCATTTCTTTGAGGTTTAGGGATAAGACCAGTAATCATTAATTTAGTGAGATTTTAAAGCAAATCACTATAGAACCAAATCTGTAGCTAAACCCAAGAAGGAATGAAAATTAATTAACTTGTGCAATTAAAACCAAAATTTGTTGGGGCGGGCTTCGCCCGCCCCAACAAATTTTGGTTTTAATTAATTTTCATTCCTAAGTGATCTGACGATTGTCATCATTTTTTCTGTAACTTCACCATAAAAAAGCCATCCATGTCGTGCTCATGGGGCAGAACTTTAATCCAGCCACAATCGCAAACAAAATGAGCAGCAGGGTTATCAGCACTTGGTGGCACAATTTGCCAATCAGAATGATTTGTTAAAAACTGCGTAATTACTTCTTCATTTTCAGCAGGATGCAATGTGCAAGTGCTGTAAACGATTACACCTTCAGGTTTAACCCATTGCGTAGCTCGTTCCAGAATTTCGGCTTGGGTTTTCGCCAGTTTATAGGGTTCTTCGGGAGTTTGTCGCCAACGCGCATCGGCGTGACGATGTAATGTTCCTAAGCCAGAGCAAGGCACATCTAATAAGACGCGATCGCACTTGGAATTTTCAGCACCTTCTGGAATGCCTACAAACTCACGAGCATCAATCTCAATGGTTTGCACATTAGTGATCCCCAGACGAGCGGTATTTTGATCAATCTTTTTAAGACGATTGGCTAGGCGATCAAGGGCATAAACTTTACCCGTATTTTTTAAGCGATCGCTGATATGCGTAGTTTTACCTCCTGGGGCAGCACATGCATCAATAATGATCTCATTCGGTTGAGGATCTAATAAATAAGTAACCAACTGAGCGCTCGCATCTTGCACTGACCACCAACCCTCTTTAAACTTCGGTAATTGGCTCACATCCCCTGCTCCCTGCGCCACGCGGATACCATCGGGTAAATAGGGAATTGGCTCAGCTTTGATCTCGGCTTCCGCAAAAGCTGCTAGAACTTGATCCCGCGTTGCATGTAAAAGATTTACTCGTAAATCGAGATGAGGTGTTTGATTAAACCAATTGCAAATGCTAGCGATCGCCTCTTGCCCAAATTCTTTTTGCCATAGTTCGATCAACCATTCAGGAAAACTATAAAAGCTAGCTGGGTCAGTAATTTTGGCGAGAATATCTTCCTTATCCTTAGCTCTGAGTATGGATCTCATGATCCCGTTCGCAAAGCCAGACAAACCTTTTAAGTTGTTTTCTTTGACTAATTCCACTGTGGTATGGACGATCGCTGATGGCTTAATGCGATCGAGAAAACATAGCTGGTACACACCTATCTGTAGAATTATTAATAGATCTGGTGGTAACTTTGTGGTTGGTTTTTGTGAAAAGTTTTGCAAAACCGCTTGTAGAGTTTTTTGTCGGCGCGTACATCCATAAACTAATTCCGTAATTAGACGGCGATCGCTTTCTAGGAGGGTAATGTTTTCTTGTCGCGCTCGTGAAAGCGTACAGTCAAGCGCTACATCAGCATAAGCATTGCGTCTTTGAATCAAACGTAGGGCTTCTAAAGCAATTTGTCGAGAATTCTTACTCGTCATCGGCAATTTAATAAACTTAAGTTAAAGGGCAATTAAAGGGCTGTCTACAAAGATTGAGTGCAAGGACTCAAGAATTATCAAAATTCAATGGTTGCACTGTAGACAAATGCGGTCATTATTTGGTATCTAAGAGCGTATATTCAGATGATGTTTAATCATCTGTTACAAAGCCGTAAAAAAGCTTCTGATCTGAAGTTCGATCTAAAAAAAGTGTGATGGTTACTGTGGGTGTGAGGAGCGGCAATGGTTGATACTGGTGTGAGAGTTAGGAAAGCAAAATTTCCGACAGGAAGTAGCCTAGCACTTGGTTTAGCAATCGGTTTAATTAGTTTAATTGTTGGTGTCGATCTTTTCTTGAATCCTAATATAAGTTCAAGTCTGCTACTGCCATTCACGTTTGGGGGGGCTGGAGTTGCGTTTTTAGGCATTTTTGCTGTTCCAGCTTTGCGTCAGCTTAAGGCTGGGCAAATCATTCGTGAAGATGGGCCACAAGCTCATCTGAAGAAACAAGGAACTCCGACGATGGGGGGGATATTTATTATACCTGTCGGAATTTTATTAGCACTGGTATGGTCTGGCTTTAATGACAAAGTAATAGCTTGTAGTTTGCTAACTGTATCTTTTGGTTTTATCGGATGGCTAGATGATTGGAAAATTTTGCGTCGTCACTCCAATAAAGGCTTGTCTCCGCGCTCCAAGATTTTTCTGCAAGCATTTTTCGCCGCTTGTTTCTGTGCATGGCTAGGGCTAACTCAAAACTGGCAAGCGATCGCCACGATTAATTTGCCTTTAAAATTTGTGATTCCTCTCGGTCTACTGTTTTTCCCACTTGCCTTGTTTGTATTTCTTGGCAGCAGTAATGCTACAAATCTTACTGACGGGTTGGATGGTCTAGCAGGTGGTACAGGTGCGATCGCCCTATTTGGTATGGGGCTACTACTGTTTCCTCAGAACAAAGAACTCGCCATTTTTTGCATGTGCCTCAGTGGTAGCTATCTAGGCTTTCTCTGGCACAATCGCTATCCTGCACGTGTATTTATGGGTGACACGGGATCGCTGGCTTTAGGTGGTGCACTTGCTTCGACTGCGATCCTCGGTAACTTGCTATGGGCTTTTTTAATTGTCGGTGCGATTTTTATCTGGGAATCAATTTCAGTAATTGCTCAGGTTTCTTATTACAAGGCAACCAAAGACGAAACTGGCATGGGTAAGCGCCTTTTTAAAATGGCTCCTTTTCACCATCACTTAGAGCTAAGCGGCTGGCATGAGCTACATGTGGTTAGGTTCTTTTATCTAACAGGTGGTTTTTTGGTGGCGATCGCTATAGTAGTTAGCAAGCTTTCTTAAACTTAAGTTAAAACCCTCACAAAAAAGCCACCCAATTGGGCGGCTTTTTTTATTGGCATTCTAAGGATGCACTGGTAGCTACACCAGTTTTTGAGTTTGTCCCTTTAGCTTTAGTGCATAGCCATTTTCGTTGTCCCCCATCCATGATCGCGTCAGTAAAATCTGCGCCATCAATATTCACAAAATCAAAAGTACTGCGCAATAGGATTGTTTCAACCAGCAAAGCGTCGCTAAGATCGGCTTTAGCAAAATCAGCTTGATCTAACAAACCCCCCGAAAAGTTTGCTCCTTTGAGATTGGCATTTCGCAAAATCGAAGCGCTAAATACAGCTCCGCGTACATCAGCATTTTCAAAGTTTGCTCCTTCCATGTTGGCATTGGCAAAACCTGAACCGACCAGATCTCTCCCTGAAAAATCTCTGTTTTTTAACTGGGCATGGCTAAATGAAAGAGTTTCTGCTTGAACATTAATGGGACATGTCAGTAAACAGACAAGCATGATAGTTATCACGATCGCTAGGCGCAAAAATGAAAAATTTAAAAATTTAAAAAATGACATAAAAATAAATCTAAAGATAATGGCTTTATCTTAGCGTCTGTCAAACGCAGGAAAGGCGATCGCTACAATGTAGCGATCGCCTTTCCTGCGTTTGAGAATGTGATAAAAATAAGATACGAAGAGCAAGTTAAAGATATTGAAAATAAGGCTACCAAAAGCCTAGTTTCCAACTTTGTAAATTAGTTCTCAATGTAGTTGAGAAGTAGTCCCATGGTGGCGATCGGGAGGATTACACCAATGAGAGGTACGAAGATGAAAGAGACGTAGTAATGTGCGTAGTATCCAGTCATGGTCGTGGGTTTCCTTGAATTAAGATATAAATTTTGAGGATTTGTTTTAGATTAAATTCATGTGATTTTGGGCTGAAGTTAACAACACCAAAAAACAAACCTAATTCCAAAGCAAACCAAGGAATTTTTGCATTGGTTCGAGGTAGTTGAGGAAGTATGCAAATGCAGCACCACCAGCACCACCAAGCAAGAAGCTACTAGAAAATTCGCTCCAACCAGCAGAAGTACCCAATTCAGCAGGGGCTTCTAATGCTGAGCTAGACTGCAACTTAGTTACAGTTTGACCATATAAGGACAAGCCAACAGTCAATAATACAACTGAAGCGATCGTAGCCAATAGACCAGCAAGGCTAGCCAATTCAGTATTTCTCAGAGGTCCTAATAATGCAAATGGTCCATAGATGAAGTAGCCATGAGCCATGCCGATTTCTAGACCACGACGGCTAGGAGACAAGCCTGCGCGGTAAGCAGGAAGGTTACCGATAAAAGCCTTAACGATCGCAGAATCGCTAACGGGTGTAGACAAATTCCCTAGTTGGGGATCGTTCTTGAATGGTTTTACAAAATCTGTCATAAGTCTTTATTAAGTTAAAGATTGCAGGGAGAATTTTGTCTTCATTTTAGGGAATAAGCGCGGATGTCTCTGCATAAAGGGGGCGTATCTTTAGAAAACTTCACAACCACTAGTAAAAACTTGGCAAAGCCAAGTTTTTATTTTGAGTAGCTAGAGATAAATAATTACAAACCAAAACCCATAAAGTTGCGCCCCGCAGGGGCGCAACTTTATGGGTTTTGATAATTTGCTGATGGACATAAATCGGCTAGCTCACAGCGATCGCAAGCTGGTTTACGCGCATTACATACAGCACGTCCATGATAAATAATCCTGATTGACCAATTTTCCCAGTCTCGTTGAGGCAGCATTCCCATCAGATCCCGCTCGACTTTTATTGGTTCTTCAAATTTGGTTAATCCCAGTCTTTTAGTAAGCCGCTTTACATGGGTGTCAACGGTCACGCCTGCATTGATCCCATAGGCATGAGCTAAAACCACATTGGCAGTTTTACGAGCCACTCCTGCCAGCTTCAGCAGCTTTTCCATAGTATTTGGTACTTTGCCTTCAAAGTCACGCACAATCATTTCGCAGGCACTTCTAATGTTTTTGGCTTTGTTGCGATAAAAGCCTGTGGAGTGGACTAATTCCATCAGTTCATCAAGATCGGCATTCGCTAAAGCGATCGCATCGGGATATCGGGCAAATAATTTTGGGGTGACCATATTCACGCGCTCATCGGTACATTGAGCCGAGAGGATGACTGCTACCAATAACTGCACAGGTGTTTCGTAGTCAAGCGAGCAAGTTGCGTCGGGATAAAGCCGTTTGAGACGGATCAGGATTTCGTTAGCCCGAACTTTTTTAGATGAACGTTTGGTAATAATTCCCATGAGTAGCGCGATACACCGTTGATTTGCAGTTTAGCATTGTTTAAAAAAGCTCCTGAAGGAGCTTTTTTAAACAATGCTAAATAATTCGGGCAGCACTCATTTAAAATTGAGTAGTACGGCTTCGCCGCACCAAAACACATTGCTTCCAACTTAAATAGCCTCCCCCAAGCTCGCAAATGGATAAGAAAAAAGTATTATTGCTATCGGCGAATCCTGCGAATACCGATCGCTTGCGGGTTGAGGCAGAATTTCGGGAAATTGAGGAATGTTGTCAGAAATCTAGTTTGCGCGATCGCTTTGCGATTGTCACTAAAGGTGCAGTCCGAATTGATGACTTGCAGCCAATTTTGCTGCAAGAAGTGCCGCGTGTGGTGCATTTCTCAGGACATGGGGCGGCGGAAAATGGGTTGGTTTTAGAACATGATGATGGCACTTGGCAACTCGCACCCACTGAGGCTCTAGCAGATTTGTTTCGGATTCTCCAAAATGGCATCGATTGTGTGGTGCTGAATGCTTGTTTCTCAAAGGTGCAAGCAGATGCGATCGCCCGTTATGTGCCGTATGTGTTGGGTATGAATCAGGCGATCGGCGATGTAGCGGCGATCGAGTTTGCTAAGGGATTCTATGGGGCATTGTTTGAAGGGCGATCGGTTAAAGATGCCTTTGAGTTAGGCAAAAATCTGATTGCGCTCAAAAATATCCCTGAAATACAAACACCTGTGCTGTTAGAACGCAGCTATGAAAAGCAGATTTTACCGAAAGTAAATATTGCTATTGAAGAACCTGAAGGTGCGGTGCGGATTGGTTCCGAGTTTTATATTCCGCGATCGCCACAACAGGAACAATGCTTTAAAGCGATCGCCATGCCTCATGCCCTGCTGCGTTTAAAATCACCTGACCGCATGGGTAAGTCTTCGCTATTGGTAAGAGTTTTGGAAGAAGCGCGGCGGCTGGATAATCGCACCACATGGCTAGATTTACAAAAGTGCGATCGCAAGTTCTTTGAAAATATGGATCGCTTCTTGCAGTGGTTTTGTGCGGTGATTGGGCGTGATTTGGGAGTGAAGGCAAAACCAACCGATGATTGGGATGAGATGTTTGGCGCAAACAGCAACTGTGAGGAATTTTTTGAAAGATATTTGTTAAATGACGATGATGATCGCCCGTTAGTGATTGCTATTGAAAATCTGGATCGCATATTTCTACACGAAGCGATCGAGGTGGATTTTTGCGGTTTATTGCGCGGTTGGCATGAGCAGGGCAAGCATGACAAAAGATGGGGCAAGTTGCGGCTCGTGCTTGCCTATTCGATGGAATCTTTTACGACGAAGGATATTAACCAATCACCGTTTAATGTGGGCACGCCCATTGATTTGGATGAATTTACCTTTTCTCAAGTGCAGGAACTTGCCGCAATGCATGGATTCTCCTCTACACAAATCGAACCAATATCAGAATTAATTGGTGGACATCCCTATCTAGTACGACTAGCTTTTTATAATTTAGCTAGTGGCGCAAATTCTCTTGAGCAAATCATCCAAACTGCGGCGACGGAAGTGGGACTTTTTGGCAAACATCTCACCACTCGTTTAGCCAAGCTCGAAAAAGATGCTCATCTTACGGAAGTTTTGCGATCGCTAGTTAATTCACCGCAACCAATCCGTTTTGATCTTGCCACTACAGCAAAGCTAGATGGAATGGGTTTAATATTACGCACAGAGACTGGTGTAAAGATCCGCAATGAGCTATATCGGCGCTATTTCCAAAACCGTTTAGGAGTGTAAATTAGCCTTATGCCAGCCCTTGACATTTATCACAATGCTGCTAAACAAGCCCTCATTAAAGATGGGTGGACAATCACGCATGATCCTTTGCATCTTCGCTGGGGACGCAAAGATATGTATGTTGATCTGGGCGCGAAAAGGTTGATTATTGCTGAGAGAGAAGAGCAGAAAATTGCTGTGGAAGTGAAAAGCTTTCTTGGTGTGTCTGAAATGCAAGCTTTCCGTGATGCTGTGGGACAGTTTGCCATTTATCGCGCTGTTTTGCGCCGTACATATCCAGACTTCATTTTATATCTAGCAATTCGAGATGTTGTCTATAGTTCTTTTTTTGAAGAACCAATTGGACAGATTTTAATTGAAGATGAAAATCTTAAGCTGGTTGTATTTGATGCTGAAAAGGAGGAGATTTTACAATGGAAAAGTTAACTAAATACCGCAAAATTATTCAGTCAATTTTGCTTTCATTTACTGAAATTCCCTATTCTCATGGTGAATTAATTTGTAAGCCTCTCTTTGACGAAGTGCATGATAGCTATTTATTAATGACTCTTGGCTGGGATCATAAAACTCGCGTCCATGGCTGCTTAATTCATGTAGATATCATTAACGATAAAGTATGGGTACAGCGCGATGAAACCGAGGATGGGGTAACTCCTGAACTTGTGGCGGCAGGTATACCAGCTAGTGATATTGTGTTAGCTTTTCATCCTGCGGATGTGCGTCCCTATACTGGTTATGCGATCGCTTAAGCTTAAATCAACATGCAAAACTTCATTAATCTGGAGCGGTAAAGGACATGGTACTTGCAACACCCGTCATCAAATCAGCTATCCCACCCGAATATCCCTCTAGTGATGGTGAGCCTGTGGCAGAAACCTACGACCATTTTTACGCGATCGCCGTACTTTTAGAAATGCTGCGGCAATATTTAACAGGTAGACAAGCAACGGTTTTGGGCAATCAATTTCTTTACTATGCTCAAGGGTTGCCCAGAATGCGTGTGGCTCCCGATGTGATGGTAATTTTTGATGTAGCGGCTGGCGGTCGGGACAATTATAAAATCTGGGAGGAGGGACAAGTACCTGCGGTGATTTTTGAAATTACCTCCAAAAGTACGCAGATTACGGATATTGGCTTTAAGCGCGATCTCTATGCTCAGATGGGTGTGCAGGAATATTGGCTTTTTGACCCGAAAAATGAATGGTTAGAGCAGCAATTGCAAGGTTATCGCCTCAAGGGTGAAGAATATGAGCCGATTATCGACGGACAGAGTTTAGTTTTAGGGTTGCAGCTATCGATTGAGGACAAAAAAATTGCCTTGCATCGTCTGGACAATGGCGAAAAGTTACCTTTTCCTTCTGAGCTTGCTGAACAAGTAAATCAAGAGCGTCAAGCAAAACAAGAGCTTGAGGTATTATTGCAGCGCTACCGCGATCGCTATGGAGATCTTGAATAACTAACTCACCTTACGCAGATAGAAAATCCAGAGATTTGATTTAGATAAAAGAGTCTGAGAATGTATACTGAAACAAAGTTTGAACGTAATTGCTTCATCGAAACTAAACCAAGAGTAGCACATA
>JBIKYZ010000427.1:0-3361 GCA_044354985.1 Pseudanabaena sp.
GCAGATGTTCATGCAACTTTTCGCGAAATAGGTTAATCTCTTTCATAGGGGTTTTATTTGCGATGTGGTTATCTTTTATAAAACCCCTTCCTGTCTACTTTTGCAACTTTTTGTCCTGTACTAAGATGATTTTATTAAAATTTACCCCACCTTAACCCTCCCCTTTGCAAGGGGAGGGAACAAGATTTCTAGTGTTTTTCCTAAGCAAGAATTATGGGTTAGCGATCACGTAACCCATCCTACGTTTAATTGCACCACCCCACTTACAGCAATTTTTGATCAAATTAAACACAATAAAATCATTGAAAGTGTTGCAAAGCAACACTTTCAATGATTTTATTGGTTCGGGGTTGAGCGCAAAGCGCTGTAGTACGGTTACACTTGTTAAGTAGGGTTTTGGGTTCAGCCTTGTCATTTAAAGATAAAAGCATTGCGATTACAGGCGCTTCAGGCACAATGGGCAGAGCATTAGCCACAGAGCTTTCTAAGCAAGGAGCAAGGATTATTGCACTAACAACTTCGCCTAATCCTAATTTTCAAATTGCAGACAGCGATAATCAGCACAATCAAGCAGTTGAAGTTTTGACTTGGCAACTAGGGCATGAAACAGAACTACGCGATCGCTTACAAAAAGTCGATATTCTCATTCTTAATCATGGTGTAAATGTTTTAGGAGCAAGAGACTCTATATCAATTTATAAATCCTACGAAGTCAATACCTTTTCTGTTTTTCGTTGGATCGATTTATTCTTAGAAACTGTAACTGATGCTCAAGCAATTAGCAGCAAAGAAGTTTGGGTAAATACTTCCGAGGCTGAAGTCAATCCTGCCTTCAGTCCATTGTATGAACTCTCAAAACGTGCGATCGGAGATTTGGTGACCTTACGCCGCCTTGACTCCCCTTGTAAAATCCGCAAACTAATTTTAGGCCCATTCAAAAGTGATCTTAATCCCTATGGGGTAATGTCAGCAGATTTTGTGGCTTGGGCGATCGTCGCTTTAGCGAACCTTGGTCTCCGCGATATTATCGTTACGATTAATCCGATTACATTTATTGCTTATCCGCTTAAAGAATTTTGGCGATCGCTATACTTTCGGGCATTTTCTCGCTCTCTCAAATAGCTTTAATAATCTATAAGGATTGTCGGCGCTTAGCGCCGACAATCCTTATAGATTACTAGCTAAAAGTTAATTCAGTTCTATTTATCCTTTTTAGTTATTATGAATCCTGCATTACAAACAGAAATTTGTCAGTTTATTCGTGAAATCGGTCAAAAGGCAATTCATTTGAGAGAGTTGGGTTTTCAAGTTGATGAAAAAGGTTTTGATGATTATGTGACAAATGTTGATCGCGAACTTGATCACCTCTTAAGTCAAAGGTTTCAGGCGTGGTTTCCTAATGATGGAATAATTAGCGAAGAAAATACGCGATCGCTAGAACTCTGGCAACAAAAATCAAAAGTTAACCAGAAATTCTGGTTTATCGATCCCATTGATGGAACTGATGACTTTATTCATGGGCGTGAATTCTATTCAGTCATGGTCGGTGCTTTAGAGTCATTTCAGCCAGTTCTTGGCTGGGTATATGCTCCAAAGAGCGATCGCTTATATTTTGGCGGAACTGCAATCAATGGCTTATTTATTGCTACAAATGGTAATGTCCCTGAGGTCTTATATCCCCATGAACCAATTGGTGCAAGTCGCGATCGCATAATTGTAAGCAAAAAAGATGATCTCGCCTATGGCGATGCGATTCGGGCTGCTGTTCCCGATGTTGAGTTTTATAGTCTCGGTAGTTTTGGCTTAAAGGTAATGGAAGTTGTCCAAGGACGGGCAAGTGCCTATATTTATCTCAATCGCCGCGTTAAGCTCTGGGATACAGTCGGGCCACTAGCGATCGCAAGAGCCGCAGGTTTAATTTGTTGTGATCTCGAAGGTCGCGAAATTGGATTTGGATACGATGATATTAATTCTGAAAAGCTAACTCACAATCAATTAATCGTGATTGGCTGGTCGAAATTTATTGATGAATATCTTGATGCGATCGCCAAAGAATTTCACGATATTTAATGCCAAAACACAAAATTGTATTCCTGTAAACGTTGTTCCCACCCTTTGCGAGTGCCGATGGTACGGGTCTCATGAAATAAGCAGATCGCTTCTTCTTGTTTGGTTAGTTGAGCAAATATCTGATAAAGCGGATAGTCTTGATTTACAAAGGTTTCTTTGCGATGCAGGATTGGCGGATTGGGAGATTGGTAATAATCGCGCTGTTGAGTAGTTTGGATTTGGAGGTCAACTTGAATACTGTGATGCAATGCAGGATGTGGGTCAGTATCAAATTCTGGATAAAACAAATAGGAGATTTTGGGTTGTTCGTAGTTGAATTTGATGATGGTGAATTTGCGTTCTTTGGGAAGTAGTGATCTGGCTTGGCGATCGCATTCTTGTAATTGTGGAGCTAAAGAGGCGATCGCTGATATATGAACATAGAGCGCAGTGGGTAGCTTTTTGCCAACTTTGCTTTGTTGACAGAGGGCAATGAGTTGGTTGTGACTATACTCTGCAATCATTGCGACAAGAGCTTTATTGAATGTTTAGATTATACTAGTAACACTTCATTACCCAAGTAATTGCCAAGGTAAAGCCATGACTCTAACTTTAACTAAAACGGCTGATCAATACCTCGTCAAGCAGGCTGTGACATGGAAGCAATTCAAGGCTCTGCAATCTGCATTTGCAGAAATTGGTGGAGTGCGATTAAATTATTGTGAAGGAGTAGTAGAAATTGTGGGTATTGGTTTGCTGCATGAAATGGTATCTACCTTGTTGGGTGCGTTGCTTAATTACTATTTTTTAGTTAAACGGATTCGATTTACTGGTACAGGTGCTTATACCCAAACCATTGAGCCTAAGTTAGAGTTTCAAGCAGATTTATCTTTTGCATTTGGTGACAATCCTGAACTTACAGATTTATGTATTGAGATTGTGGTGACCAGTGGTAGTGTCAAAAAGCTAAGAAAGTACCAGTTAAGAAATATTCCTGAGGTTTGGTTTTGGCAAGACGACAAGATCAGGATTTATCGCTTACAGGATGGAGAATATGCAGAGGTTGAAGCAAGTGGATGGTTGCCTGATTTGGACATTGCTCATTTGGAACAATGTTTGCTGATGGAGTCTCAGTTAGAAGCAATGTTGGCTTTTCAGGAAAGATATAAATGATGGAGCGATCGCTTAAGAAAGCATTTAAGAATTGACAGCAGTAAGATTTCTAAGCATTTTGCGGATCAAAGCTAGGTAAATAAAGGACTCCGAGGTGTTCTCATAAAATTCATAATCCTTGCTGAGTCTGCGATATTTG
>JBIKYZ010000173.1:0-11172 GCA_044354985.1 Pseudanabaena sp.
TCAAACTTAATTCTAAGCTCAATCACTTCGCTCTCAAATCCAAATTATATATCAAGGCTTTGCAGCAATCTCACTTGGAATGGCAGTCTCTGAAACCTTTTTAGGCTTCTGCGTAACATGAGCTAGTAAAAGGGATTAACCGACTAGCTTCTTCAATTACCAGAGTGCCGATTTCCTTCACGTCTAGACAGGTGGACAGTTTGCTAGAGATTGTATACAGGAGATTAATCTCTCGATATTTATCCAAAGCATCTGCCGCTAGAGTTTTCTGCTCAAACTCACGGTTGACTATATAGCTTAAAAAATCAGCAACTTGCTCAACTTTTTCGTTACCTATTACCCATCCTAATATTTCATCGCTGAGGACTACAGGGACTTTTTTTAAACCCTCTTTTATGGCTGGGTTCTCACTGCTTTCTGTACTTTTAGCATCAATAATAGTTGCTGCATCCATTCCCAAATTTGCAATCAAAACTTTCCCTTTTTGATCTTGAATTACAATCGGATAACTAAGTTGATTAACTAATCCTCTCAGTAAGGATAATATTTCCCTTTTGAGTAGTATCTTTTTGAGATTAATAGATTGCATAAGTTAAAAATTATATTAAGCATATTTAGAATGGGCGGTGCTTAATACCACCCATTCTAAATATGATAACTACTAATAGAGTAGAAACAAACGCCATAATGCTGAGTCATCGGCAGAATATTCGCTTTGCAATTTACCAGAGTTGCCGATCGCTTAAGTTAAATAGCTGAATTTCTATCAGGAAGCTTTTTATTGAGCTTACCTTTGCTAGACTGAAATTAATTCTTGAGACATAACATAAAATAAGGAATCGGGTAAGTTTAATATGCCTTACTCAGCAGAAATCAGTCGCCGACAACCTAGTTGTTTCCTATTTCTCATCGATCAATCTGGATCGATGGCGGATGCATTTTCTAACAATAGTGCTAGCAAAGGGACAGCGAAAGGAGCAAATGAAAGCTTACATAAAACTAGTGAACCGATTCAGAAAGCGCAAGCTGTTGCTGATGCAGTAAATCGTTTGCTAGACTCTCTCGGACAAAGATGCGTCAAGGGTAACGAAATTTACGATTACTTTGATGTTGGCGTAATTGGTTACAACAGTGAAGTTACATCAGCTCTAAATGGGCTTGCTGGTGATAATGCGATCGCCCCGATCGGCAAAATTTACGAAAATCCGTCAGAGCTAGAAAAACGCGCCCAAAAACTACCTGATGGCATGGGCGGTTTAGTTGAAGTTTACAATGACTTTCCAATTTGGTTTAAGCCGATCGCTAGTGGTGGGACAGCCATGTGCAGTGTATTTGCACTAGCGCGGATTTTGCTGGAGGACTGGATTGAGAAACATCCCAATAGCTATCCACCCACAATTATCAACATCACAGATGGCGAGTCTACCGATGGAGACCCGACAGAAGAAGCGATTAATCTCAAAAAGTTAAATACTTCTGATGGTTCAGTTCTGCTCTATAACATCCATCTCTCGGCTGAATATACGCAGCCTGTATCTTTTCCCAATACGGCGGAAGTATTGAGTGATCCCTATGCTCGTTTAATGTTTGATCTATCTAGCCCTCTTCCTTATGCTGCACAAAAAGCTGCTGAAAAAGAAGGCTATAAGATTACGCCTGATGCTAGAGCCTTCATGTTTAATGCTGATCCTGTGAAACTAATTCAGTTTCTTGATATTGGTACACGTACTGAGAATTTGCGATAAAAAAAGGCGGCGCGATGCGCCGCCTTTTTTAATTGTTTACCACCAATACTGTGGCAGTAATTGGTACAATGCCAGCTTCGTCGCTATTGAGAGCGATCGCAGCTGCATGGGACAAATCAAGATTGCGATTGCCGAAATAGGGACCGCGATCGTTAATTCTTACCACCACTGACTTCCCATTTTGCTGATTAGTAACTTTAAGATAGGTGTCAAAGGGCAAGCTGGGGTGAGCCGCAGTGAAATCTTGCTGTTCAAACTGCTCACCAGAAGCCGTTTGTCTACCTTGAAAATAGGGGCCATACCAAGAAGCAATGCCATCAATCTGTTCATCAGTCGGAGCTAGTCGATGCATTTGCTTTTGGGCTTCGACTAAAGTTAGCGGATCTACTCCTGCGCTAACTCGTAAGTTGTTAATCCATTGAGTCAACTTTAGCGAAGGATTAACATCCTCTGATTTGGAGATTTTAAATAAGATCGCGTTTTTATACTTGCCAATATATTCATCATTGAAAGCCACTGCTTCTAGGCGATTTGGATCAAAGTCTGGGGCATTCATCGTAATGGAAAGTTTCGCTGCTGCGATTAATGCTTTTGGTAAATCTTTAACCAAAAAAGTTGGCTGATTATTCACCATGATTGTCCATTCGTTGGCAGATTTTGATCGAAATTCGACTACATATTTATTTTTTCTTGATTCTAATAAATAATTACTTTCAAAAGATTGATCTTGATTAGTGATGGGAGAATTATGATTAATTGGTTGATTAAAAGTATCGGTGACAATTTTTGGTGAAGACGCACCAGAAATAAGCGAAACCAACGGAATCGCCCAAAGAGCAGATGATGTGGACATAGTTTTAAAGTTTAAGCAACAAAGATGTTTTTAGGCAATATCTGAAAATAAGCATTGTAAAAGTTACTTGCTTAGTAGGGGTAAAAAAAAGGGTTTATAGCTAACACAGATAAATTTAAAATTCAAGATGCTAAATATATAAGATTTAAAATTAGGTTAAAAGTGGTGACCGTTTTTAACCTACGATATTAGCGGGGATCATAAATCATCCTTGAGAAAGAGATAAAACTATTAGTATCTAATTTGACTAAAAATTCAGCCAAAACTTTGATCGCTATCGGTATAAGTGGGATAGTTACTCGATTATTAATAAGATTTGCGATCGCTAATTTAAATATATACATATTAATTTTGTGAGCTATATACCCGTTTTAACTGAGTGTATGTGAGAAATTTCAAGAAAATAGTTGCTTTTTTGATTTATCACTTTTGTTTCGTCAAAAAAATATGAGAGGTGTTGCTTAGGAAGGCCTCTCATATTTTTTGTTTTGAATGACTCTGGCGAAAGCTCTAAGTCAAGCTATTTTGCTGATGTTTGCTCAATTTTTTATCGCTAGTGTATTGAAATGTCTCGGATAATTCCTCTATAGCGTGGATTGCTAATTAAAACTTAGCGATGCTCGCTATTTTTGTTTTTAACGTAATAATACAAATTTAAATCCCAAAAGAGAGTTTCGGCGCACAGCGCCGCAACTCTCTTTTTTTGAAAAGCTTCGCTTTGCGAGGCTTTTCTTATGAGTGAACAGAGCCATTAGGCATCGTTGCTCCTTTGAAATTGACATTTGTTAGTTTGACCATAACCTTCTCGCCAAAACCAACTTTTGCGCCGCTTAAATCTGCACCACTCAAATCTGCACCACTCAAATCTGCACCAATTAAATTAGCTCCGCGTAAATCTGCATTTTGCAAATTAGCTTGAAATAAATTTGCCCGAAACAAATTGGCACCTTGAAGATTTGCACCTTGAAAATTGACACGATGCAAGAAAGCATCGGTCAAGTCAGCATTACTGAGATTGGCATAGCTAAGATTACGTCCTTCTAAATACTTCTCGCGCAGATTTGCACCCCTAAAATCGGCTCCAGTTAAATCAGGCTTTTGTGATTTTGGTGAAGCTTGAGTAGGTTCATGTAATTTACTATGCGACTCTGGCTGAGGATTGGCTTGTCTACTGGTTTGCTGGCGAGACTGCGAAGATTGGTAAGCCTGATAGGATTGGTAGGTCTGAGATTGATATTGTGATTGATGAGGACGATAACGTTCCGAAGATTGTTCTGAAGATTTTTGTTGCGCTTGATATGTGTTTTGATGAGCGCTCTGGTACTTGCTTTGATATCTAGTTTGGTGTTGGTGATATTGCCGATTAGTTTGGGTTGTAGTTTGATACGAAGATTTGGCTTGTGAATTGGATACTTTCTGTTCTACAGCCTTGCGTAAACTATCCCTTGCGTGGTTAATTTCTTTCAGCTTTTCTTGAGCTTGCAATTGCTGCTGCACATTCTCTCTGGGAATGCGATCAGGATGCCATAGCAAAGCTAGCGCTTTATAAGCTTTGTTGACATCTTCTAAAGTCGCGTTAGATGTCAAACCTAGAAGTTTGTAGCAGTGATCGATTTGCATATTTGTCGATTCCTCAGCGCCAGAGATTTTTAGTTTAAGCTGACAATCGATCCCAAGTGTATCAAAACAACCAAGTCAAAACCCATTGCGTAAATTTAATTAATTTTTTAAGTTGTTGAAGTTGGCTGCTCCGCCTCAACAACTATTCCAAAGTAATCACAAATCGCTTGATTAATCGTTGCTTCCCCATGCATATCTAGCTGATCTGCATTTGCCAAGTCTGGAGCTTTTGGCGGCACATTTAAAAACGACCAGTCACCCTCATAAAACTCTTGAGGCGAAATAATCAAATGCTCAGCGTAGTTTTTTACACCAGCAATCAGAGTTTCTGCTTCTAAAAAGCCCTCACGAGTGAGGCAAACCAAAGGAATACCAACTCGCAAAGCCTCAGCTAATGTGCCGTAACCTGGTTTGGTGACAAGCCGATCGCACACTACCATCAGATCAACAGGACGAAGCCGATCGCCATTAGCTTTAGTTAGATTTGGTAAATCTGGAGCATCGCGATCAAAGGTGACAAATTGCCAATCAGGAAAGCTGGCAAGATTTTGATAAGGAATTGATTGCAGGCTTAGCCCCCCAAAAGTAAGCAGAGCTGTAGGGCGATCGCTATCTAAATTAAATTTTTTCCTTAAATATTCTGCCGAATGCCTAGGGCTTGCGCCAGTCAGCCCTACATCTTCTATGTTAGAAAAGCAGCCCATCGGTTCGGCAAAGGGTAACCGAAATAGGCGATCGCAATGACTATAAGTTTCTGATAGGCGATCCGCCATTTCCACAAACTTGCCACCCCAATCGCGATAAATAAAATCCCAGCCAAAGTTACCTGCCATCCAGCAAGGAATTTTGGCTGCTTTAGCTATCTCTGCAACCATTGGCGGAATATCACCGAATATCAAATCCACATGATTTTCTTGGAGAAACTTGACTTCAGCTTCAATCAAATCTGTTTGCTGTTGGTGAATTTGTTGCCATACATGCAATGTAGCCTCGCGATCGACTTGCAAGCTATCGATCTGGATTACGCCCACATCAAACACACGCGGATGATAAATAAAATCACCTTCGATATACTCTTCCAATAACCAACGTGGAGCCGTCGTCGCAATAATCAGCTTGATATCAGGCGATCGCTGTTGTAGTTCCGCAAGAACCGCTGCCGTGCGCGTCGCATGACCGAAACCGTGATTGGTAATTGCAGTATATAAAGTAGGCATGGGTTTACTAAAGGTTATTTATTATTTTGATGTTCCAATTGCTCGTCAACCTCGAAGTGGTTGCGACCAGTTTGTTTGGCTTTATAAAGCGCGGCATCCGCACGTTTAAATAAAGAATCAGTCGTATCGTTGGCTTTTGATGTAGCAATACCAATACTAAACGTCACTTGCCCTACTTGTTCATGGATCAATTCAGAATTTTGTTTGTATAAACGCTCAGCTAGATTGCAAGCTGTCCGCAAATCGGTTTTCTGTAAAATTAAGATAAATTCTTCACCGCCCCACCTTCCTAATAAGTCAGAATCACGAAGATTGTGACGCAAAAAACTGGCGATATTAATCAATACGCGATCGCCAATATCATGTCCATAGGAATCATTGATTTTCTTGAAATGATCAATATCTACAACAAATATAGTTAGAGTTAAATTGTCTATTTTGGCTAAATTTAGAAAGTTATCAAGAGATTGAGCAGCAAACCGTCGATTGCTAATACCTGTCAGATAGTCAGTAGTTGCCGCAATAGTCATATCTTTGGCTTCAGTATTTACTTCAATAATTTGCTCTTTTAGAACCGCAATTCCTAAAACCATTAATATGTAAATCGGTTGGGCAAAACATATATTCTTTATAGCTGGATATAGATTGTTTAATACAAAATCAGGGACATATTGCATCACCTCATATAAAATAGTCGAGCATACTAAAGACAAATAAAATAATACTGAAGCGATGATGGCATTACGGGTTTCCAGCATAATGAATGCCGATACATATATCATCGGTAGCCATTGTAAAAAGGTACTAACACTATAAAGATCGATGACAAAAAAAGGCATCCCCAAAATCATTGCTTGGAAATTAGCAAAGCAGTAAATGGCAAAAGTATAGAAGGTAATACTTTCAACATATTTTAGGCTTTTCGGGTACAGGTACAATACGATTGTACCGATACTAAAAATAGCAATCATAAGTGGATAAGCTATGTTGTCTATGGGATTTACATGATATTTTGACCCTTCTAGACTCCAAATTCCTATGATCACTAAAACTGCAAAGGTTAAAAACACCTTCATTAAACGTGATTTTAGATCATAAAAAGATTGTAGAGATTTTAAGTTGATTTGATTCATAGAATAATAAATAATGTCAGTCTTAGTAACTGTTTAAAATTCTCAGATACATCAAAATAGGAGTATTGAAATTAGTTTTAAAAATAAATCTTGTTAAAAATATTTTATTTCTGAAATTTTAACAAAAATATGGTAATACCAAAACAGAAAATGGCGTAGACATTTTATGTTATTAAAACCATTACGTGGTTTGGTTTTGAATTGTCAAAAGTGTGGCAACACTTTCGTGAATTGGTATAACTAGTTCAAAAACTAAAAGTTGTAATTTAGTAACTTATAGCAATAATAAATGAAGGCGGTGCAAAGCACCGCCTTCATTTATTTAGGCTTTATGACCTAGGTAAAATTTACATTGTTACATTAAGGATTCTTTGCTAGGACTCTTCAATACTGGCAAAGCCGAGCTAACGAGAACTTGATCGGCTTCTGGCAAAATTTTAGTCTCAGAAATTTCTTCAACAGACAGAGTTTCCTCGCTCATATCTTTTCCAGGCCCGCGCATACTAACAAGATAAATGCTGCTCAGGGTCAAAATTACACCAATCCATTGTGCAAAAGTAAGGTTTTCACCTAAAAAGAGACTACTAAACATAAGCGCAAATACTGGCGTTGAGAAGGTCAAAGCGCTCAAGGTGGTCAAGCTACCTGATGAGGCAAAAAAGAAAAATAATCCATAGGCGATCGCACTGCCCATAATCGCCATATAGGTCATCCCCAGCCAACCCCAAGCACTCAAGTCTTGCCACTGCTGCTGCTCGATTTGATTGGAGATTAGCAATAAGGGCAACCCACCAATAATCATGTGCCAACCAGTCGCCATAACAGGATCGGCATGACGCACCACAGGACGAATCAAAATAGTACCGATCGCCATTGATAACGATGCCCCGAGCATAAACCATTCACCCAGAGTAAATACTCCCGCCTCTAAAACCGTTGCAAAGTCCCCTGCGAGTAAAGCTGTCATCAATTCCGATGGCAACCCAATTAGCCCAATTCCGACGATGCCGACAAATAAACCAATCGTTGCCCCAATCCCAATTCTCTCTTTGTATAAACCCGCAGCCATCACCGCCACTGCGAGGGGTTGAGAATCGATCAGCAATGAGCCCAGCCCTGCATTAGTCCGCTCTAAGCCCTGTGCCAAAAAACCTTGAAACATAGTGCCATCGACCAATGCAAACAAACTAATCCATAACCAAGCCTGCCAACCCTTAGGCTGCTGTCTGCCAAAATAAGCCGCACCTAAAACTAGCAATATTCCTGCGGGAATCAATCGCACTGCTGCCATGAACATTGGACTCGTCTGAGGCAGCAATGCTTTCATCACTACCATCGCTGTACCCCAAAGGAAAAATGGTGCAATTATTAAAGGGGACTGACGAGTTAGCCCAGAGGTACTGGCTGGTGTAGATGGCTGCATATTGTAGTTGTTGAATAGGAATTGCAAAGTTTGCTTGCGAACATGCTTAGATTTGTCGCTAGTTCAAGAAGCTTTAGGCGGCGCTTTGCGCCGCCTAAAGCTTCTTGAGCTTTGATAAGAATTATTAACCATATTATCTCGATCAAAAACCAGAATTTTGAATCATTGCCAACAAAGAGGATAAGAATCCATCAAAAGGAATGTATCGCACTAATTCTTTTTATCAAAATCGGTTTTTTGAAAGCTTACCTAATGCGGACTTTTTAAAAAACGATTTTGATGTTTCCATTGTCAAAGGCGATGAAAACATCAATATCGGTTTCATAGTGAGAATTGCTGTGCATCGCGTTCTTTTTGATGGTCATGTTAGTGGGGCGCATGTTCTCAAAAATCAGGAATTTATCAGAAAAACTTGAACTTTTGTGAAGTGCTTGCCCTGTATGCGTTACACTAATTTGATTTGAAGGCAAAATCCTGAAATGCTTGCAGTCAGAGCTTTTCAGCCTTCCAATAAAGAATTGTGGCAATAAGTATTTAAAAAAAACTGCTCAAATCCCTATAAATTAATCGTTGTGTATATACACAAGTGGCAAGTTACTATTAGAATGATCAAACAGAAGTCATAGTCAGTGCGGCTTCCACAAAAAGCGATCGCACAAATATTTCTTTGACATTAAACTCATACTCACAAATCATCTCTATATATAAGGGGAAACCTATGAACAAAGGTGAACTAGTTGATGCTATTGCTAAAAAAGCTGCCGAAAAGGGCTTGTCAGTCAATAAAAAGACTGCCGACGAAGTTCTTTCTGCAACGCTTGAAGTAATCATCGATACTGTAGCTGGCGGAGACAAAGTAACTTTGGTTGGATTTGGCTCCTTTGAAGCTCGCGATCGCAAAGCCCGCGAAGGTCGCAACCCTAAGACTGGCGAAAAGATGGAAATCCCTGCAACTAAGGTTCCTGCCTTCTCTGCTGGTAAGTCCTTCAAAGAACAAGTCAGCCCTCCTTCTGACTAATTCTTGAAAAAAGAGGATGCGCTTAGCGCATCCTCTTTTTTTTGTTGACAAGCCCACAAATAAGCTCAAGACTAGACTAAAGCTGAGAGCTTGCAATACCCATGACTACTCTACTCTCTAATCGTTATCAAGTTTTGCGTGTACTTGGTTCAGGTGGATTCGGTCAAACTTTTTTGGCAGAAGATACACAAATGCCATCGCGACGGATTTGTGTGATCAAGCAACTTAAGGCGATCGCAGATAATCCTGATATTTATAAAATTGTGCGCGATCGCTTTCAACGAGAAGCAGCGACGCTAGAGGCATTGGGCAAAGATAATGGACTTGTGCCAGAGCTTTATGCTTCATTTTGCGAAGATAACGAATTTTATCTGGTTCAAGAATGGATTGATGGGAAGGATCTGCATGATCTAGTGAGTACAGAGGGATGTTTGGCAGAAGCTAAAGTTCAGAAACTTCTACTTGATTTATTGCCTACTCTTGAGCATATTCACGATCGCGGTCTCATCCACCGTGATATTAAGCCTGAAAATATTATTTTAAGAACTAGCGATCGCAAGCCTGTATTAATTGACTTTGGTGCAGTTAAAGCGACATTGGCAACGGCGATGACAGCCCAAGGCGATGTGACTTGCTCCGTGGTAATTGGTACGCCCAAATTTATGCCATCGGAACAGGCGATCGGGCGGGTAGGTTTTGCTAGTGATTTATATAGCTTGGGTTTGACTGCGATTTTTTTGTTGACAGGAAAAGTAAGTTCTGAATTAGATACTGATCCGCAGACGGGCGAACTCTCATGGCAGCGCTATGCGGGGAATTTTAATCCTGCTTTTGTGACTTTTTTAGATAAGGCGATAAGGCTAAACTTTCGCGATCGCTATGCCAGTGCAAATCAAATGCTGGTTTCCTTACGGGAAATTCTGGATGACTCCACCACAATTATCACCATCAAACCAAATTCATCTGATCAAGAAAATACGGCGATTGCTTTGGAATCAACGGAAGGGCAGGTGGCAATCGATTCGCTGTTTTATATAGCTTCTGGCTATGAGTCGCGCTGTTATGAGGAGATCAAAAAAGCGGGATCGCTATTGCGGATTAAGTCGCCGCACCGTATGGGCAAGTCTTCGCTGATGGCAAGAATTATCAACCATGCAGAAATTTTGGGCTATCGCACCGCAGTCTTAAATCTAGAGCAAACCAATCAAAAAATCTTTGCCGATCCCGAAAAATTTATGCAGTGGTTTTGTGCTTCTGTTGGTAGGGGTTTGGGCGTGCGGGTCAAGACTGAGGAATATTGGGATGATATTTTTGGTGCAAATGACAACTGTACAGACTATTTCGAGAAATATTTATTAGAGGGCAATGAACAACCGCTAGCGATCTCCATTGATAATTTCGATCGCGTGTTTAGCTATCCCGAAATCGAGACGGATTTTTGCGGCTTGTTGCGCGGTTGGTATGAGCGATCGCGTAGTCATCCGCTATGGGGTAAGCTGCGCCTGATTATCGTGCATTCTCAAGAGCCTTACGCCCAAAGAGACATTAATCAATCACCGTTCAATGTTGGATTTCCTGTGGAACTAAGCGAATTTACAAGGGAGCAGGTGCGGGAACTGGTTAAGCTTCACAAGCTGGTTTGGTCAGATGATGAGCTTGATCAGTTTATGGAATTGATTGGCGGACATCCTTATTTAGTGCGATCGGCGCTCTATCGGATTGCTTCGCGAGATATTACTTTGACAGACTTTTTGCGAACTGCTCCTACTGAGGCGGGGATTTACAGCAGTTATTTAATGGGACATCTCAAAACTCTGGAGGACTATCCTGAACTCGGTGAGGCGATGCAAAAGGTGGTGGCGGTAGATGAGCCTGTACGTTTGCGATCGGAAATCAGTTTTAAGCTCGATAGTCAAGGCTTGGTATCAAGAGTCGATAATAATGTCACGCCGCGCTGTTTGCTGTATAAGTTGTATTTTCGCGATCGCTTAGGAGGTAGTTAGGTGACCAACAATTTTAGCTATCAAGTTGGTGGTAGCAGCAATTCCAAATTCAAAATGGTAACAAGCAATACATAATACTAGTGTAAAATTAACACGAATCTGGAAACACAGGAGCATCACCAAGCATAAATTCGATTAGATGTTGCCAACCGTCAAAGAG
>JBIKYZ010000174.1:0-11166 GCA_044354985.1 Pseudanabaena sp.
TTCTTGCTGCTAGCAAAGCAGGGCAACCACGGGGGGATTGCCCCTACTCCAAAATCTAGAGGTTACCGTAGGGGCTGCGCCCCCGTGCCAGCCCTAAACCTATGCCATTAAAGGAATACCTTCCACGTAACATCAGTTTTAAGCTCAAATAGCGATCGCAATCTAATCTCAAATCAACTGCGAGCATTCAGTTGTAGCGTTTGTTAGCGAAGCGTAACGCACAAATAATTGGCATAAAAAAGGCTTGAGTGCATTAGATTCTATTAATTCATCATATTGGATAGATTTTTAGATTTAGGAGCTATTTCAAAAGTTGCAGCATATCAGTCAACACTTTTTCTGCGGAGAAAGCGTTGTATGGCGACCAAATTTCATAGGTTTTCCCATTTTCGAGAATATCTGAGGTTTGTTCGTTTTTAGTTAGTTCTGTTGCTAAAAACTGTATGGCTTTAACCTTTTCAAAGTGGGATAGCTTTTGTAGTGATGGCAAGATCTCTGTTAATGTCATAGAAATACAGGAGAAATATTAGCTAGATTATAGTGCGATATTTTATAAACTCAAAAAAATACCCCTCAAGTTTTAATTCCGAGGGTCGCGGATCGCAATCTAATCTCAAATCATTCAGTTGTAGCGTGTGTTAGCGAAGCGTAACGCACAAATAATGTGACAATCGACAAATCGCGTAGGGGCATAGCATTCCCACAGCCATCTATCAATTTTAAGATTCCCTTGATTTGGGAATGCTTTGCCCACAACCTCACAACGCAGGGACAATTTATAGGTGAAAGCGAAGAGGGTTCTGCATTTGCGAATAAATATGGTCGTGGTGAGTTTGCAAATTGTGGCGCAAATGCAAAACCCCTACATCCGTGAAATCCATTAATCCGTTTAATCTGTGTTCTAACGGCGAGAGGGAAAAAAGAGAAAGAAGGGTAGAGTGAAAGTTGTCCTCACGACAAGACAGGGGCAACAACCCGAAAACCGATGTAGCCACTCCTGTAACCCGCGTCCCACCTGAAACGATACGTAGAACGACAATAGATCGCACTGCCGTACCAAGCACCACCTCGGAGAAGCCTTTTACCCTGTTCACCGCCATCTAGCCATGCAGAGCCATCTTGTGGGATTCCATTATAGTTTTCATGCCATATATCTTCGCACCATTCCCGCACATTGCCATGCATTTCATATAAACCCCATACATTCGGTGCGAAACTATCAACATTAACAGTTTTCTGACGATATTCTCCTTTCGGTGCATCACCATAAGGATTATTACCATCATAGTTAACCAGATCGGGCGTAATCGTCTCACCAAAATGAAAAGGAGTGTTTGTGCCAGCACGACAAGCATATTCCCATTCAGTTTCACTAGGCAATCGAATCGACTTTTCAGTTTTTTCCGAAGCTTTCTGACAAAACTCCTTGGCATCATCCCACGAAACGCCGACCACTGGCTGATTTTCACCTTGAAATTTAACATCATATTGTTCTGATGGCTTCGTTCCCATTACTGCTTGCCACTGAGCATTAGTAACCACATATTTCCCCATCCAAAACTCTCGCAAAGTTGCTTTATGAATAGGCTGTTCACTGGAAGATTCATTACTTCCCATCATAAATCCCCCCGCAGGAATCCGCACCAGATCGAGGGTTGCACCATTGCCTAGGTTTTCGCAAATATATTGCGCTTTACCTTTTTTACGCTCTAGCTCAACTTTTATTTCCTCCTTCGCTGTATCAACTAACTTTTTACCCAGTCCCAAAAAACCAGCAGGTACTTCTTGCTGAACAGTTACTATTTTCTTTGTGAGCTTAACTGTTACTACTTCAAATTCAAATTCTGGTTGAACAGGTTTACTCTTGCGTTCAGCTTCTTCTCGTTGACATTTTAGCCGTTCTTCTTCTTCAGCCTGTCTTTTCAACTGCTCCAATAGAGACAGCCGCTCCTGTTCTTGCTTCTGCCTCTCTGCTGCTGCAACTTGTTGCAATCTCAATTGTTCAGCTTCTTCCTGTTGAAGCTTTAGGATTGCTGCTTCTGCAATTCTTTGCTGTTGCTCCTCAAATTGGCGATCATGCTCAGCTTGTCTTGGCGCAATAACCCGCGCTTTAACTACTTTGATGTCATCTTCACGTAAACCAAGATGATTCTCATATTCCCTTATCTCCTGCTGCACAACTTCGCTAAAAGGAAACTCTTCCGCGCTCACGTCTCTCAAATCTTGCTCATATTTTTTGAGTTTTCGATCGTATTCATCATAGGGACGTTTCACCTCATTAATAATCGCCTCAACCTCAAGGGAGTCAAGCCCTTGAGACTTTCCAATCAATAGATTTCTAGCGATACTCGAAACCTTTCCATTACTACGCTTAACAACCTTCTCAACCTCCTTCCGAAACCTCAGCTTAGGATCATCCTGCGCAGCCCTTGCCAACACAATCCGATGCCCCTCCTTCTGCCCAAAAAACTTCGGCGACATACTGTTATTAACACTCTTAACCTTTCCCTCCACATATACATG
Source organism: Pseudanabaena sp. (assembly GCA_044354985.1). Lineage (GTDB taxonomy): Bacteria > Cyanobacteriota > Cyanobacteriia > Pseudanabaenales > Pseudanabaenaceae > Pseudanabaena. The sequence goes on from JBIKYZ010000174.1 coordinate 2,524, forward strand.
CAACTCATCCACCGACACATCCCCATCCTCATCACGATCCGCAGCCCCCGTCTTCAGCCCCTCCACCAAGAAATGCGTATAAAGCGATAAATCAAACCCCTCCTGCTCAAAGGCATATTGACTCGAATCCGCAGCCGTCAAAATCGCCCGACCTTCACCACCCAACTTAAGATCCACCGTCCCAATATCTTTCGCCTTCATCCCCTTGGGAAAAGCCCCACTATGGCAACAGTCCAAAATCGCCACCTGACGCTGCGATCTACTCTTGTCCATCTCACTCTGCACATATCCAGATGACACCGCAGTCGGCGGTAAAGCATCCTTACTTGTGGAAATCCCCGTGAAATAAAAATCACGACGATCATCAGTCACACCATGCCCAGAGAAATAAAGTAGCAACAGATCATCAGGCTTGCGATTGGCAAACAAATGATAGATCGCCGTCTCGATCGCACCTTTCTCCGCATCCTTCAATACCACCACATCCCCATCCGCAAAGCCGCCAATCTCAGAATTTAGCAAAACTTGCCGCAACGCATCCACATCTTTCACCGCACTAGGTAAAAGATCTAGCCCCGCCTTGTAATTACTAATGCCAATCAGCAGCGCGTATCGCCCCATGTCTAGCCCTTATGCCTTTGCAATCTTATGCTTTTCGATAAATTCATTAATTTCATTGATCGCAAACTTTATCTCTTCTTGACTAGAGGCACTAACCTTCATTTTCGTACCATTTACTTCAGCCTCCAAGGAGATCTGTTTATTGGCAAGGCGATCGCCCAAAAATTTTAACACCTTCAAGGCATTTGCAGGATTAGCCTCAGCCTTTAACAAATCCAATAAACCACCACCACTCTTATTGCCATCGGGAGGATTAGGATCGCGCAAGCGAGTAACTGATTCGATATCAGAGAGAGCATTCAGATCCTCTAGCAACATTACCAACTCATCATCACGCATTGTATCTGTCAAATCTGGATCGATAAAGGCGATCGTCAATGCGATCGCGCCAGTATTGTTCTCAGAGTTCATAACTTCAGGAAATTTCGGTAACTTTTCGATATTGTATCGCATTGCCTAACAGATATATTAGAATCAATTTAAGATTAAAATCATATAGCCAAATTTGATTGCTGTAAAAACATTATGATTTTCATCAATCCCAAAATCGACTTTGCCTTCAAAAAGATATTCGGCTCCGAAGATAGCAAAGACATCTTGATTAGCTTCCTTAATTCCCTAATTTATGAAGCACAGCCAGTTATCCATGACTTAGAGATTCTTAATCCCTATCTCGCGCCCAAAATTCGCGGTGTCAAAGATACCTATCTCGATATCAAGGCAAAAATCATTGATCGTGAAACAAACAAAGAGCGCACCGTCATCATTGAGATGCAAGTCTTAAATGTAGAAGGCTTCGAGAAAAGAGTTTTGTATAATGCGGCAAAATCTTATTCCATTCAACTGACATCTGGACAGGGCTATAATCTTCTCAACCCAGTCATTGCTTTAACAATTACCGATTTTATAATGTTTGCGGATCTTCCTAATGTCACCTCTCGCTTTATCCTCAAAGAAAAAGACTTTCTAATTGATTATCCAATTTATGATATTGAACTCATTTTTGTAGAATTGCCAAAATTCAAAAAGGATTTAGCGGCACTAGAAACCATTATCGATAAATGGTTGTTTTTCTTAACCAATGCACGAAAACTAAAAGATGTCCCCGACACTATGGACAATATTCCCGAACTCAAAAAAGCTTTTTACATTGCCAACCAAGCGAATCTGAACCTTGATGAATTAGAAGAGCAAGAGAAAAGTGAGATTTTTATTCAAGATCAACGTGGTGCGATTACCAAAGCCGCTAGAGAGAGTTTGGAGCAGGGACGACAAGAAGGACTAACTGAGGGCTTGCAGCAAAAAACCAATGAGATTGCCAAAAAGATGTTGGGTAGTTTTGACGAACAAACTATTGCTCACATAACAGGGCTTACGCTAGATGAAATTAGAGCAATGCAATCCTGACATTTTTAAGGGCGCAAAGCGCCATTAAATTTACACGAAAGAAATCTAAAAAGCATGAAATGGCTTGACAGCATAGCAAACACAATCACCAACTCGCTCTGGCAAGCAAACTGTCCATTGTGCAAACGCCCTAGCGATCGCATTTTATGCAAAGACTGCGATCGGCAAATAGCCGCTTATCAATCACCAGATTTTTTGCAAAAAGATTACCCAATTACACCAGAGATTCCGCTTTATAGTTGGGGGATTTACGATGGCGCATTAAAGCGGGCGATCGCCGCTTGCAAATATGATAATCATCCTGAAATTATGGAAGCGATCGCTGAAAAAATTGCCGACACATGGAAGCGATCAGCAAATACAAAAAGAACAAACTTAAAAAAAATTTCCGTAATTCCTATTCCCCTTCATGCAAACAAATTAAAATCGCGAGGATTTAATCAAGCAGAACTACTTGCCCGTCGTTTTTGTGATTTGACCGCAATCCCATGCAAACCGCAATTATTGCGACGAGAAAAGGATACTAAGGCGCAAATGCAAACCAAGAGCAAACAAGAGCGTGAAGAGAATTTATCTAAAGCTTTTACAGTTCCGTTAAACCAACAGTCCAAGCCCCAAGATGTAATTCTATTTGATGACATTTATACGACTGGCGCAACTATCCGTGAAGCGATCGCCACTCTTGTTGCCAATAACATCAAAGTAAAAGGAGTTATTGTCTTAGCTCGCCCCCAATTTAAAACCTAAAACCTAGAAAGCCAACAGCTAAAAGTTCTCAGCTAATTGTGGGTTTCAAGTTCAGATTTCATTTTTTCGAGCGTCATATTCATCTGATCGAACATTTGCTGTGGCGTGATCCCAAAATTACCTAACTGATTTTCCAATTGCTTTAGGGTCATCTGCGCCATAAAATCATCGGACAACTCAAATCGTTTCATAAAAATCTTATAACGATCCATCATCTCTTCCATTTTTTCGATAAAGAGAATTTTGCCCTCACGATCAAACTTGCCATAGCTACCGCCAAGCTGAGTTAGAGCTTGATAATCTTGAAATAGATTACGAGCTTCATGTTGAACAATTTCAGAATCAAAAAATGCCATTTTATTGCTCTGGTTTACTTAATACCTATTCTAATTTTACAAGTATGGTCAACTTTACAGAAATTAACCGAAGTGGAGATATCCACCCTTAAACAAAAAAAGTCGCGCACAGCGCGACTTTTTTGTTTAAGTCATAATTGGCACTGCGCGATCGCGGTTTCGAGGTAAAAACCTCACTGAAACACGCTTTAGATGACATTTATCTTCAAGCTCGTGGACATAGTCAACAGCTTCACCCTCATGTTCACGATTGTCAAGTATTTCAAGTAAGCTCAAAATTTCTGTATCTAAACCTGGCTGACCTATAAATAAATGCATTAGGGTTTCGCAATTATCATCGTCAGGGTAGATCGGAATGTAGTAGATATAAGGGGTTTCCATAAGCTCCATAGTACTGCGTAGTTTTAGACATGCTCAAATTGATTCGGCAAGCACAATTAAATATAAAACCCCTAAAGTTGCTCCTCCCCAGTAGAGGGCAGAACAGCTTGGAGAACTGAATTTTAATTGTATTGAGGTACTTAGCTATAAGTGGCAATCTAAATTTTTGTAAATCTTAGATCGAAGTTATGGCAGTTAAGCCAACTGCAACAAACATACAACATTGCATTAAAGCGTAAACTAGGAATCTACAATAGAAACACAAACACAACGCCAAATCAGCAAAGGCGATCGCAATACAGCAATTTACGATCACCCTAACCACAATAAATTCTTTAAAAGTGTTTCTCAGCATCACGTTTAAAGAATTTGTTGGTTAGGTTTTGAAAGCAAAGCGCTGTGGATAGCCTACGCAAACAAAGTGCGATTTATTTAATCATGCTCAACCCAGACCCAAATTCAATTCAGCTCACCCAAGATGACTACGAGCGCTACTCGCGTCACTTGATCTTGCCTGAGGTTGGCGTAGAAGGACAAAAGCGTCTCAAGGCTGCCAGCGTACTGTGTATCGGTACGGGTGGCTTGGGTTCCCCTTTGTTGTTATATCTCGCCGCCGCAGGTGTCGGACGCATTGGCATCGTGGACTTTGATGTGGTGGACACATCTAACCTCCAGCGTCAAGTCATTCATAGCACTAGCTCGGTCGGCAAACCGAAGATCGAATCTGCCAAGGCGCGAATTCTAGAAATCAACCCCTATTGCCAAATCGATCTATACAACACACATTTATCTTCAGCCAATGCGCTGGAGATTGTGGCTCCCTACGACATCGTTGTCGATGGTACGGATAACTTCCCCACGCGCTACCTTGTCAATGATGCCTGTGTATTGCTAAATAAGCCTAACGTCTATGGCTCAATTTTCCGCTTTGAAGGACAGGCGACCGTATTCAATTATGAAGGTGGCCCCAACTATCGCGATCTTTATCCAGAGCCACCACCTCCAGGACTAGTCCCTTCCTGCGCAGAAGGCGGCGTTTTAGGTATTCTGCCTGGAATTATTGGTGTAATCCAAGCTACAGAGACTGTCAAAATCATTCTAGGACAGGGAAATACTCTGAGTGGACGCTTGTTACTTTATGATGCCCTCAAAATGACCTTCCGTGAGCTAAAGCTCCGTCCAAACCCAGTTCGTCCTGTAATCGAAGAATTGATCGATTATCAGATGTTCTGCGGTATTCCCCAACAAAAAGCAAACGAAATGGAAGCACAACAGGCGATCGCCGAAATTACTGTTACCGAACTTAAAGCAATCATTGATGCTGGCGCTGAAGACTATGTGATCATTGATGTCCGCAATCCCAATGAGTGGGAAATTGGCAAAATCCCTAACACAGTTCTAGTGCCATTGCCAGAAATTGAAAATGGTAATGGTGTAGAGAAAGTCAAGGCTTTGCTAAATGGGCATAAGTTAATCGCACATTGCAAAATGGGTGGGCGATCGATGAAGGCTTTAGGCATTCTCAAGCAAGCTGGCATTGACGGGATCAATGTACAGGGCGGCATTAATGCATGGAGCGAGCAAATCGATCCTTCAATTCCCAAATACTAATACCAATCCACAAAAGTGTGGTCACACTTTTGTGGATGGAAAATCAAACCCAGTAAGGGCTTTAACAGCACAAAATGACTACGCCATTTTGTGCTTTGGTATAAATAAAAAGAGAGAGGGTGCTTTGCACCCTCTCTCTTTTTTATCGGTTTAAGGTTAATTCTTTTTTATTTCCTAAAATTCCCTGTGGTCGCCAGACCATTAGCAAAATTAAAGTAACACCAATCAGCATTAACTGAATTGCCTCAAACCTCCCACCATCAGCGCGAATTTGTTCGGGCAGAAATCTGGGTAGAGCATTGTAAATCTGAAAAATTACTGCGCCGAGGATGACCCCCAAATTATTGCCAGCACCGCCAATGGTAACAATTGTCCATGCTTGGAACGTGATCAAGGGAACAAAGTTATCGGGATAAACTGTGGTTAATTGCCAAGCGTAAAATGATCCCGCTAAACCACCGATTGCACCACCGATCGCAAAGGCTTGGAGTTTATACCAAAATACATTTTTGCCCAGCGCCTTGGCAACTTCCTCATCTTCACGGATCGCCTTGAGCACTCGTCCCCAAGGCGATCGCACTAGCCACTCTAAACGCCAGTACACTACAACTACGACCACCAATAACAGTGCAGCTAAGACAAAAGAATAATATTGACGTGAGACGAGATTAACCAATGGCAGTGGAAAATCCTGAACACCTCTTGTGCCCTTGGTCAGCCATTCTTCATTGTTCACAAATAGACGCACCATTTCAGACACGCCGATAGTAACGATCCCCAGATAGTCTTCGCGCAATTTCAATGCGGTGCTGCCGATAATTATTCCAAGCAATCCTGCGATCGCAGCAGCGATCAGAAGTGACAAAAACCAAGGTACACCATTGAGACTGAGCAACACCGTTGTATATGCCCCAACCGTCATAAACGCTACATGACCAAAGTTAACTAACCCTGCAAATCCCCATTGCAGATTTAGCCCCAGACTAAACAAAGCAAAGATTGCCGCGTTAATGAAAAGTGTTGAGATGTATTCAATCATAAATAAATTTACCCAGCCATAGAATTAGGGGATGTAAAACATCCCCTAATTCTATGGGTTTGCTATAAATTGACTGCGCTAGCGATATAGTAAGTTTAGACTGGTACGCTTGAAAACACCATGAGTCTATGCATTAATCCCACTTGCCCTAATCCAGATCACCCTGATAATGACAAATACCCAACCTGTAAAGGATGTGGCTCCGAATTATTGATTGATGGTTGTTATACAGTCACTAAACTATTAAGTGATTCTGGTGGCTTCGGCATGATCTATGAAGCTGCCGCTCGCGCAGGCAAACCCAAAATCCTAAAAGTCCTTAAACAGGAGTTGAATGAAGATAGTAAAGCTGTGTCGCTGTTTCAGCAAGAAGCTTTTGTGCTAGGTCAAATCGAACATGTAGGCATACCCAAAATTGAGACCTATGTGCATCACAATCTCGAAAACGGGACAATGCTGCATGGCATTATCATGCAAAAAATTGAAGGGCTCAACCTCGATCAGTGGATCAAACAACGCGATCGCAAACCGATCGCACAAAAGCGGGCGATCACTTGGCTAAAGCAATTGGTAGATATTCTCGCCGTAGTTCATCGCAACAAATATTTTCATCGCGATATTAAGCCCGCAAATATTATGTTGTCCCCTTCAGGGCAGCTAGTTTTAATTGATTTCGGCACAGCTCGTGAAGCCACGCATACCTATCTTGCCAAGATTGGCGGTGTACAAGGTATTACCAGCATTTGCTCCGTAGGATATACGTCGCCTGAGCAGGAAAAAGGTTTTGCTGTCCCCCAATCAGATTTTTATGCACTCGGCTGCACGATGATCCATTTGGTGACAGGAAAATATCCCCTTGATACTTATAATCCCGATCGCGATGTCTTTGAGTGGCGATCGCACGCACCTGAAATTTCGGACGAGTTTGCCGATTTAATTGATGCGCTGATTGCGCGTAAGCCCAGCGATCGCCCAATTAATTGTGAAGCGATTTTAAAAGTTATCAGGGAAATTGAACTAATCGATAAGCTTGCGCCAAACGATAAGAACAAAGCCAAGCGGAAATCAATTAAACAATCGATTAAAGACTCAACCCGCAAACCGACTTCACCGATTTTATTGACTATATCGGTAATGATTGCCGCTTTGGTCGGACTGAGCATCGGTACGTTAATTAAGGTTTCGGCGATCGGCAATTTTGATGATTTTAGTATTCAAATGCCAGTTTTCCAGAAAAAGCGTCTGACTCCGACAAAATTTTTGCAAAAACATACTGATGCGGTTCAAAGCGTGGCGCTTAGTCCCGATGGCAAAATAATTGCTAGTGCTAGTGATGACGGAACCGTCAAGCTGTGGGAATTAGAAGGAGATAATCTTATTCCCATTAAGGAAATAAAAGATCAAGGCGGATGGGTGCGGGCAGTAGTTTTTCTATCCGATCGCCAAATTATCACCGCTGGTCAAGATAAAAATATCAAAATCATTGATATAGCGACGGGAAAAGTGGTTAAAACCCTGAGCGGTCATACAAACCTGATTAATAATTTGGCGATCTCACCTGCTAGTGATCTACTAGTTAGTGGCAGCTATGACAGTAAAGTGAATCTTTGGCAAATCTCTACAGGCAAACTGCTGCGATCGCTAACGGATCATACTGATAGAATTTGGGGATTAGCTATTTCTCCCGATGGTAAGCAAGTTGTCAGTGCCAGTCGCGACAAGACAGTACGTATTTGGGATGTTAAGACTGGCAAAAGCTTAAAAATTCTCGACCATCCATCAGGAGTGACCTGTGTATTAGTAACTCCTGATGGTAAGCGCGTTATCAGTGGCAGTAGTGATAACTTAATTCGAGTATGGGATCTCGCTTCAGGTAAAAAACTATTTGAATTAAGCGAACATCAAGATGCGATCGGTGCGATCGCTATTACTAGCGATGGTAAATATCTCTTTAGTGGCGGCAAAGACAATCAAAATTCTATCCATTTATGGAATCTGCAAACGAAATCTTCCATCTGGAGTTTAATTGGTCACACCGATTTAGTAACTTCCTTCGTGATTACTCCAGATCAGCTCAAATTAATTAGCAGCAGCCAAGATAGAAATATTAATATTTGGGAAATACCTGAGCCTTAAGAAATGCTAATGTAATATGGGGTGAAAGTAATCAGATGTATACGGGAACGTTAACATAATTTAGATGAGCATAATTAATTCCCAACCCAAATCTGTAAAGTTGCCCCCCTGCGGAGCTCAACCTTACAGATTTAGGTAATTAATTTATTCTGCACAGGTACTTATAGAGAAAGTAAGCATTAACCTTACAATTATTGTCGCTTTACATATAGCAAATTTCGTAATTGCTCAACCTATAGCAAACAATGATTTGAGAGGATTCAAAGCGATAAGAATCGACTCAAAAGCGGAAAAGCCTTTTCTTTTTCCAGTATTGACAATCGAGCGAACAGCCGCAAATAAGTC
>JBIKYZ010000175.1:0-11161 GCA_044354985.1 Pseudanabaena sp.
TGACAATTATTGGCATAATGGGTTTAGGGATAATGATTTGTTTTCGGTTGAAAGTTGAAACTCTCATTATCCCTTTTCGCTTAATCCCGCTCTTTCTTTGCTTCAATCTTGTCCAAAGTCCAATGTCTAGCAATGGAGTTTTACCCTTTATCAACATCAGTGCTCCCACTGGCAATCCCACACCAAACAAATAGTTACGGCAATTCTCTCTCATTTCTAATTTTTCTTTAAATTTATAAATTTATGAACGAAACAGATTTATTGGCAATAATCGCACAGGCTGAGCGTGAGGGCTGGGAAGAACTCGATCTGTCGGGAAACGATCTGGAAGGATTGCCAACAAATCACGCAAATACCAGATGCGATCTCAGAATTAGCAAATATGATGCATCTTTCCCTCGATTACAACCAAATCACACAGATACCAGATGAGATCGCTAATTTAACCAAGCTGTTTATGCTTGACTTCAGGGACAACAAAATCACGCAAATACCCAATGCGATCGCTAATTCAAACGAGCTCACGACTCTCTACTTCTGGGACAAACAAATCACGTAGATACCAGATATCTTGTAACCTTTCCGCAGTTTCGATCTCCCAAAACTAAATTGGGTTAACGTAGGCGTGGATAAGGAACCAGTTTCAAGCTAGTTATCCCCCAAGCTAAGTTACGCTCTTGTCAATCACCATAATTATTTAATTCTTGACCAGCCAGAGCAATCTCGATTAGGATTGAGTAAAGGCGGCGCATCGCGCTGCCTTTACTTTTTGAAGTTTAGAGATATTACCTTGACTACTGTTTCGCTATCACAACGCGCTATTCAAATTAAAGAGTCACAAATTCGCGAAGCTTCCCGCTATTGTGAAAAGTTTGGCGCAATTAACCTTGCTCAAGGGTTACCTGATTTCCCAGCTCCAGAAGCGATCAAAGAATCCGCAAGAGCAGCGATTACCTTGGATTTTAACCAATATGCAGATAGTTGGGGTTGGGACAAATTGCGCGAGGCGATCGCAATAAAAATGCACCGTGACAACCAAATCACAGTCAATCCTGACACTGAAGTCACCGTATGCTGTGGCGCAACTGAAGGCTTAAATATTGCCCTGATGACACTGATCAATGCAGGCGATCGCGTCTTAATCTTTGAGCCATTTTATGAAAATTACATCCCCAATCTAGCAACTGTTGGCGGTATTCCTGAATTTATTACCCTACAACCACCACAATGGGAAATCACCCAAGAAATCCTTGAGCCTGCGTTTAAGAAAGGAATTAAAGCTGTAATTATTAATAGTCCAGCTAATCCCACGGGCAAGGTCTGGACAAGAACGGAATTGGAACTAATTGCGAAGCTTTGTCAGCAGTATGATGTTTACGCCATTACCGATGAGATTTATGAATACATCATCTATGAAGGTGAACATATTAGCTTAATGAGTATCGAGGGAATGCGCGATCGCACCATTGTCGTGAATGGATTCTCAAAAACTTTTTGTATCACAGGCTGGCGGCTAGGTTACACAGTTGCAAGTCCTGAGCTGACGGCAGCGATGCGACGGATTCATGACTTCATCACGATTTGCGCCCCCGCACCTCTGCAACATGCAGCCTTGACCGCCATGGAATTTGGGCGCGAATATTTCACCAAGTTGTCCCTAGATTACAAACGCAAGCGCGATATGCTTTACCCAGCCTTGGTGGAGCTAGGGCTATCTCCAGTCTTGCCTAGAGGCGCATATTATATCTGGACTGATAGCTCTGCGATCGCGCCCGATGCAGAAAGCGCTGCTTTTCGCCTCGCTAAAGAAGCTTTAGTTGCTGCTGTTCCAGGCAGTTGCTTTAGTCAACCTGAGCGTGAAAAGGTAAATGGTTTAAGGTTCTGTTTCGCAAAAAAAGACAGCACAATTGCGGCTGCGGTCGAAAATCTAAGTAAACTTAAACTATAAGCTCAGTCCCTTTTGCGGAATAAAACCTAAAAAGCGCTAAAAAGCATAGCTTTGCTATGTTTTTTAGTGGCAATTCTCATTATGAAACCAATTTTAGAAACCATACCCGAACCCTGCCCTTGCAAAGGGGAGGAAACAAGATTTCTGGACTTCCCCTTTTGCAAGGGGCAATTAAATGGGGTAAGACCAACTTGTGGGTACACCTTAGCTTAGGGGGAGAATTTAAGTCCTCCCCCCAAAAGAAAGAAAAGCAAAGCTTTTCTTTCTTTTGGGGTTTATATCATTACAAAAATAATGCGGTTTACAGCAGTTTTTGATCAAACAAACTACAAGAAAACTTTTGACAGCATTGCTTTGCAATGCTGTCAAAAGTTTTCTTGGTTTGGGTTTGAGCGCACAGCGCTGTAAGCAGTTTTTGCTCAAAAGAACTAGAATAGATTTTCTAAAAATTTATTGATTTGAGCAATGCCATGCCTGAAAATGTGGAAGATAATGCGATCGCCAAGGCAAATAGTCTGATGCATGATTATCCAGAGTTTATGGATTTACCAACTCTGGATATATCCTTGTTTCAAGACTTGCGAGACACAATAGACGACGATTTAGTCTTTTCAGACTTAGTGACAATCTATCTTAGTTCCGCCGAAAATTTAATAGATGAAATTCAGGCTGCTTTTACTAGTCAAGATGCAGATAAATTTGCAATTGCTGCACATTCTCTAAAATCGACTAGTGCCAGTATTGGGGCAACTAGACTGTCTCAAATCAGTAAGTATTTAGAAAAAGTTGGCAAAACAGGAGAAATTACAGTTTCAACTGATATTTTAAATCTCCTTAATAATGAATATACCGAGGTAATTAAGGCAATTCAAACCCTTATCCTTGAGTTTATGGCACAATGATCACATATTAACTAGATTGCTAATCTATGCAAGTTACTGCGATCGCTACCACACCATTTTCTCAAAAACTAAAAGCTCCGTTTCTCAAACATCAGATCTCTGTATTGCAGGTTAACTTAGGCAAGATTTGCAATCTTGCTTGTACTCACTGTCATGTCGAAGCTAGCCCAACTCGTACCGAAGAATTAACACCAGAAATTTGCCAACAGTTAATCGAAATAATTCATCGGTTCCCACAAATTCAGACAGTAGATCTGACTGGGGGCGCTCCAGAGATGCTGTATGGATTTCATGCATTAGTTAAGGCGGCGCGAGAACTTGGCAAAGAAGCGATCGTTCGTTCTAATTTGACGATTTATTTTGAAAAGGGATATACCGATATACCCGAATTCTTTGCTCAAAACCAAGTGCGAGTTGTTGCGTCTATGCCTTGCTATCTGGAAGACAATGTGGATAAGATGCGTGGCAAAGGTGTATTTGATAAATCAATTCAAGCTTTACAATGGCTAAATAGGCTTGGCTATGGTTCTAATCCTGATTTGATTTTAGATTTGGTATACAACCCACCACTTCCAAATTCCAATAAATTTTCCCTTGCTCCTAATCAACAAGGTTTAGAAATAGCTTATAAAACCCATCTACAAGAGCATTTTGGAATTGTGTTTAATAACCTATTTACAATCACCAATCTTCCCATTGGCAGAAGTAAGTTCCATCTGCGCCATCGCAAGTTAGAAGAAGAATATTCGCAATTTCTAGAATCTCATTTTAATCCTGACACTCTCGATCGCTTAATGTGTCGAAATCAGCTTTCAATTGATTATCAAGGCAATATCTATGATTGTGATTTTAATCAAATGGAGAATTTGCCAGCGCGATCGCCTAATGTGGAGACTCTGACCATAGCAAAAATTTTAGAGCTAGGTTCATTAGATATCATTCAAAAGATTCAAACCGATGACTATTGCTATGGTTGTACGGCAGGAAGTGGCTCTAGTTGCGGTGGTGCATTGTTATGACTATCTTTCCCAAAAAGCAGTTCTCCGAACGGGATATTTGTACTAAATACATTACTCCTGCCTTAGAAAGGGCTGGCTGGGATATCGCTACGCAGATTCGCGAAGAATTTGGTTTGACTAATGGACGTGTCCTTGTGCGTGGGCAGTTGCATACCCGTGCTAAAAACAAGCGTGCTGATTATGTGCTGTTCTATAAGCCCAATATCCCGATCGCAGTAATCGAAGCCAAGGATAACAATCATTCTTTGGGTGATGGAATGCAGCAAGGGCTTGGTTATGGGGAAATGCTTGAGGTTCCCTTTATATTTAGCTCCAATGGTGATGGCTTTTTATTTCATAACAAGATTGCCCTTGATGGCATTATTGAGCGAGAAATCAGTCTAGAAGAATTTCCTTCTCCCAATTTGCTCTGGCTATGGTGGTCTGCTCATCGAGGACTAACGGAAAATCAAGAGAGCCTCGTGACGCAGGATTACTATAGCGATGGGTCAAATAAGACTCCGCGATACTATCAACTATTAGCGATTAACAAGACGATTGAGGCGATCGCTAAGGGACAAAATCGCATTTTGCTAGTCATGGCTACAGGTACTGGTAAGACATTTACGGCTTTTCAGATTATTTGGCGGCTCTGGAAATCGAAGACGAAGAAGCGAATTTTGTTCTTAGCCGATCGAGATGTATTAGTCAAACAAGCTATGAATAATGATTTTCTGCCTTTTGAGGGGGCGATGACTAGGATTCAGAAGCGACAGGTGGATAAGTCCTATGAGATTTATTTGTCGTTGTATCAGGCAGTAACTGGCACTGAGGATATCCAGAATATTTATAAGCAATTTAGTCGTGATTTCTTTGATTTGATTGTGATCGATGAATGTCATCGGGGGAGTGCGGCTGAGGATTCGGCATGGCGACAAATTCTCGAATATTTTTCGTCAGCGACACAAATCGGACTAACGGCTACGCCCAAAGAAACCAAACAAGTTTCTAACATTGATTATTTTGGTGAGCCACTCTATACCTATTCACTACGACAAGGGATTAATGATGGCTTTCTTGCACCATATAAAGTGGTACGGATTGATATTGATAAGGACTTAACGGGCTGGCGACCTGATCGCGGCATGGTCGATAAATATGGCTATGAGATTGAGGATCGCGTTTATAACCAGAAAGATTTTGATAAAAATTTGGTGTTGGAACAGCGCACCAAGTTAGTGGCAAGGAAAATTAGTGAGTTTCTGAAAGCTACTAACCGCTTTGATAAGATGATTGTTTTTTGTGAAAATATTGACCATGCGGAACGGATGCGTCAGGCACTAGTGAATGAGAATCCAGACTTGGCAGCAGATTCACGCTATGTGATGCGAATTACGGGGGATAACGATGAGGGCAAGGCGGAGCTTGAAAACTTTACTTTCCCTGAGTCCAAATATCCTGTGATTGCCACGACTTCAAAACTGATGACGACTGGTGTTGATGCTCAGACTTGTAAGTTGATTGTCTTAGATCAAAGGATTCAGTCGATGACCGAGTTTAAGCAAATCATTGGTCGTGGGACGCGAATTAACGAGGACTATGGCAAGTTCTATTTCACAATCATTGATTTTAAAAAGGCAACTGAACTATTTGCCGATCCTGATTTTGATGGCGATCCAGTCCAGATTTATGAACCAAAGGCTGATGAATCACCAGTGCCGCCAGATTTGCCAGAGGATGAATTTATTTACCAAGATGAAGACATAGAAAAAGGTGCGACAAGCTTTCGAGATATAGAAAGTAATTCTTCCTATAACTTTACAGAGCCGATCGCTGATCCATCATTTAGGCGCTATGTAGTGGCAAATGTCGAGGTGAAGGTGGCGGCGGAGCGGGTGCAGTATTTTGATGCGAACGGTAAGTTAATTACGGAGTCGCTCAAGGACTATACTCGCAAGGCGATCGCAAAAGATTTTGAATCCCTAGATGATTTCTTGAAATGTTGGAGCAGTGCCGATAAAAAACAGGCGATCGTTGATGAGTTGGCACAGGAGGGTATATTCTTTGAGGCTCTGGCTGATGAGATCGGTCGCGATTGCGATCCTTTTGATTTGCTCTGTCATATTGTTTGGGATAGGCAACCTTTAACCCGCAAGGAAAGGGCAGAACGGGTCAAAAAACGCAACTATTTCACGGAGTATGGTGAGCAAGCTAAGCGGGTGCTAGATGCTCTCTTGGATAAATATGCAGATGAAGGAGTTGCCCAGATTGAGGAGAATCAAGTTTTGACGATCGCCCCTTTTAGCCAAATCGGGACACCGATGGAAATCGTCCGCGCTTTTGGTGGCTTAGACGGTTATCAAAGAGCAGTGCGTGAGTTAAAGCGATCGCTTTACAGTGCTTAGAGAATCACCTGAAAATATTCTTTTTTAGTCGAGAGATCTGAGGCGGATTCTAAACTGCCAACTAAATCTCCTGCTAAGTCTAAGGCACTGAGTTCTCTATCTTCTTCAATTTTATCTATCTGATTTACAGGATTTCTAATAGATTCTTGTGTGAGAAGATAAAAGAGAAAGTCATTAACAAATTTCAGGCTTTCGGGTGATAGTGCGTCAATGTATTGTTTAGCTTGATTTCTAATTTGGATACTATTCATCTTTGTATTCTCCCTGATGCGCTTCACCATAGCTTTATAATCTCATAGGTATTCTAGTTAGACAATTATGGCGATCGCAACGTTAATCAAAAGTATTCAGGACATCATGCGTAAGGATGTGGGTGTCGATGGTGACGCTCAGCGCATTAGCCAGATTGTCTGGTTGCTGTTTCTGAAGATTTTTGATGATAAGGAGCAGGAATGGGAGTTTACGATTTCTGGCTATAAGTCGCCATTGCCTGAGCGGTTGCGGTGGTCTAACTGGGCAAAAAATCCTGAAGGGATAACGGGGGAAGAGTTACTGGATTTTGTGAACAATGAGCTTTTTCCTGAGTTGAAAAGGTTGGCGACGGCTGCTGGTGTGTCGCCGCACGGCAGGGTTGTGGGTGCGGTGTTTGAAGATGCCTATAACTATATGAAGTCGGGGACTTTGTTGCGACAGGTGATTAACTGCATTCAGAGTGATGTGGACTTTAACTCATCGGGCGATCGCCATTTGTTTAATGACATCTACGAAAAGATTTTGGCGGATCTGCAATCGGCGGGAAATGCGGGGGAATATTACACCCCTCGCGCCGTCACGCAGTTTATGGTGGATATTCTCAATCCAAAATTAGGAGAAAAGTTGCTTGACCCTGCCTGTGGTACGGCGGGATTTTTGGTAAATGCGATCGAGCATCTTAAAGCGCAAGCAAAGACGGCTGAGGATTTACAAAACTTGCAAAAAAATATTAATGGGGTAGAGAAAAAGCCTTTGCCGCATATGTTGGCAATGACAAATGTGATGTTGCATGGGATTGATGTGCCGACTAATATTCGCCATGACAATACTTTGAAGCGTCCATTACGGGACTACACACCCAAGGATCGGGTGGATATTGTGATTACAAATCCGCCTTTTGGGGGCATGGAGGAGGATGGTATTGAGAGCAATTTTCCGAAAAAGTATCAGACTCGCGAAACTGCTGATTTGTTTATGGCGTTGATTATGCATTTACTCAAGCCTGATACTGGACGCGCTGCGGTGGTGTTGCCCGATGGTTTCTTATTTGGTGAGGGAACGAAAACTAATCTGAAGCGGGAACTTCTAGAAGAATTTAATCTGCATACAATCGTACGTTTGCCTAAGGGTGTGTTTAGTCCCTATACGGGCATTAATACGAATATTCTCTTTTTTGAGAAGGGTGAGCCGACTAAGGATGTCTGGTTTTTTGCCCATCCATATCCTGAGGGCTACAAGTCCTATTCGCGTTCTAAGCCGTTGACGATCGCGGAGTTCGATCGCGAGAAAAAGTGGTGGGGCGGGGCGACCAGAAAGGGGCGCAAGGTGAATGAATATGCTTGGAAGGTGTCGGCGGCGGAGATTGCGGCGCGGAATTATAATCTTGATTGTAAAAATCCCCATGAGGTGATGGTCAATCATGGCGATCCTGAGGATTTGATGTTGGAATATTTGGAAATTGCTCGTGAGATGGAGAAGGCGCAAAATGCTTTGAAGCAGGAGTTGATCAATGCTTTGCAACAAACAAGTGGGGGCATTTAATGGAATTACTAACGCTCAATGAAGGTAAAACCCTTGAATTTAAACGAGATCTGTCATCACCCAAAAACCTGCTAAAAACCTTGGTTGCCTTTGCTAATACGTCTGGGGGTAGGGCGATCATTGGTGTTGACGATCGCACAAAACAACCTATAGGAGTTGAGTTTCCTTTGGATGAGGAGGAACGTCTGAGCAACTTGATCGCTGACTCGATCAGCCCTCGCCTAGTCCCAAACATTGAAATGGTTACGGTTAACGATCGCACTTTATTAATCGTTGAGGTTTATCTGAGTAATTCTCGCCCCCATTATTTACAAGCTGAGGGCGCGGAAAGGGGCGTGTATGTGCGGCTGGGTTCGTCCAATCGGCTTGCAGATCGAGAGCTAATTGCAGAAATGAGGCGATCTGTTGAGGGAATTGCTTTTGATGAAATGCCGATACCAGATTTGTCTATATCGGATCTGGACTTAGGGGTGATCAAAAAATGGTTTGGCGATCGCCGTGAACTTGATGAACAGGGTTTGCTGACGCTGAAGTTGTTGCGCCGAGAGCAAGGCAAACTAGTACCAACTAGGGGCGCGATCCTGTTATTTGGCAAGGATCGCATATTTCATTTCCCTGATGCTTGGGTGCAATGTGGTCGTTTTGTGGGTAATGACAAGGCGGTAATTTTCGATCACATTGAGCTTTATGAGCCTTTACCGCAGTTGGTGGACAGCATTATGTTGTTTCTCAAAAAACACGCAATGCGGGGAGCCGATTTCTCAGGGGTGCAACGGCGAGATGTTTGGAGTATTCCCCTAGGAATTTTGCGGGAGGCGGTGATCAATGCGTTGGTTCATGCTGACTATTCTCAACGGGGTGCGCCGATTCGGATTGCTTTCTTTGACGATCGCATTGAGATCGAAAACCCTGGAATCTTGTTGTCGGGGATGACGATTGAGGATATGAAGCAAGGTATTTCTAAGATCCGTAATCCTGTAGTTGCTCGTGTGTTCCGTGAGCTAAATCTAATCGAACAATGGGGTAGCGGTGTGCGGCGAATGTTTCGAGAGGCGGAGGAGTTGGGTTTACCTAGCCCTGAAATCATAGAAATTGGTCTGCGTCTGCGGTTTATTGTACATTTGGCGGAACCTGTGGCAGCGAAGAATCTTGTGGAGGCACAAGTCGAGGCACAAGTCGAGGCACAAGTCGATTTAGATATTCTCTTTGCTTGTTCTGTGCAGCCGCTCTCATCAGGAGAAATCGCCACTGCTCTAGGACACAAAAAGCTGAGCGGGAATATTCGGAAGGCTTTACCCCGTCTAAAAGATGCTGGGCTTTTGGCATATACCATTCCTGATAAGCCTAGTAGCCGTTTACAAAAATATCGCCTGACTCCAACGGGGCAAGCCTTGCTTGCAAAGGAAAAAAAATCGCTATGAATAACGAAACAATCTTACTTTTAGAAAAATATTTTGATGTGGCTTTTGCTGCGCCTGATGGGGTGAAGAAGTTGCGCGAGTTGATTTTGTCGCTAGCGATGCAGGGGAAGTTAGTTCCACAAGATCCAAGCGATCAGCCTGCTAGGGAGTTGTTGAAGGAGATTGAGGCGGAGAAAAGTCGGTTGGTGAAGGATGGGAAGATCAAGGCTTCTAAGCCTTTGCCTGAGATTAAGCCTGATGAGGTTCCCTATGATTTGCCGAAGAGTTGGGAGTGGGTGAGACTTGGGAACTGTCTTCTCAAAATTACTGATGGAACTCATCACTCTCCGATAAATACTGAAAGTGGAGATTTTCTCTATATCTCAGCAAAAAACATAAAAGATGATGGAGTCTTATTAAATAACGCAACTTACGTAACAAAAGAAATCCACAAAGAGATATTCTCAAGATGCGATCCTGAATATGGAAATATTCTTTACATTAAGGATGGTGCTACAACAGGTGTTGTGACCATAAATAATTTACAAAAGCCTTTTTCAATGCTGTCTAGTGTTGCTTTGCTTAAGCAGCCTAAGCAAGTTGATAATTATTATTTGTTATTTACTCTCAGATCTCCATTTTTTTACAATGAAATTCGCTCAGGGATGACAGGAGTGGCAATTACCCGTGTCACGCTTACGAAACTTAATGATTCTCTAATCCCTCTTCCCCCAATCGCAGAACAACGCCGTATTGTTGCCAAAATTGATGAATTAATGGCGCGATGTGATGAACTGGAAAAACTGCGCCAAGTCTATGCTCAAAAACAAATCACCGTCCACAATGCCGCGCTGAATCAATTACTGACAGCCAAAGATCACAACGACTTCAAAACCTCATGGCATTTCATCACCCAACATTTCGGCGAACTTTATTCTGTTAACGCAAATGTGGCAGAACTACGCAAAGCTATCCTCCAACTCGCTGTCATGGGTAAGCTAGTACCACAAGATCCTAATGACCAGCCAGCTAGTGAGTTATTAAAGGAAATTGAAAAAGAGAAACAAAAGCTAATCAAAGAAGGCAAAATCAAAGCCTCTAAACCTTTGCCAGAAATTAAACACGATGAAATCCCCTACGATTTGCCAAAGGGTTGGGAGTGGGTGAGATTAGAACAACTAACTCAAGTAATAACAAAAGGGTCATCACCTAATTGGCAAGGCGTTCAGTATGTTAATGAAGGGGAGGGAATTCTTTTTATAACAAGTGAGAATGTTGGCAATTACGAACTCCTGCTGAACAAGAAAAAGTTTGTGGAATATAAATTCAATGAAATTGAACCAAGGTCAATACTCCAGAGATTAGATATTTTAATGAATATTGTTGGCGCTTCTATTGGAAGAACAGCAATTTTCGATCTTGATGAGCTAGCTAATATCAATCAAGCTGTAACAATTATTAGATTGATTAAACTCGTTGATCATATTTATTTCTTGCATTTTTTTAATAGCCCAGTCTGTATTTATTATATGTATGACAAGCAAGTTGAGAATGCACGCCCAAATCTTAGTATGGGAAGTATTGCACTATTTAACTCATGTTACGCAGAAGCCTAAAAAGGTTTCAGAGACTGCCATTCCAAGTGAGATTGCTGCAAAGCCTTGATATATAATTTGGATTTGAGAGCGAAGTGATTGAGCTTAGAATTAAGTTT
>JBIKYZ010000340.1:0-4906 GCA_044354985.1 Pseudanabaena sp.
AAGGGTAGAAAGGTTATGGATGGTTTCAAAGAAAATCTACCTATTGTTTTTGATGAATATCTTCCTAAATGGAACTATAGAGCCATTCCTCAAAATGCATAAGTTATTTATTTTTCATTCCTAAGAGCATCGTTGATTCAATTTCTTCGCGGACTTGTTTGCTGACGCGGGTTCAAGGAAAAAGGCAAAAGTAAAAAGTAAAAAATCATCTATTCCCAAACTTTTTCCTTTTGCCTTTCTACTTTTTACTTGGTAAGAGCATCGTTGATTCAATTTCTTCACGGACTTGTTTGCTGACGTAGCTGCGGTTCATGCACTCGACAAGGAGGAGATTGGCTGCGTAATATTGATTGAGAAGTTTTAATTGCTCATCGGTAAATTGCCAATCGTGACCGATATTGCGGCGATCAATACATACTTGACGCAATTCCTTTGTCCATGCCTCTCCATGATTTCCCCACCATTGATAGAATTCCTCTTGATCGGTCGGTAGCTTAGACTGAAGTGCTTTAAACACTCGTCGCAATACATCATCACCAAGATCGCGGACGAGGTCGAGGACAAGGGAGAGGTCGAGGTCGAGGGCGCGGGAGAGGTCTCGTCCTCGTCCTTGGTTGATGACGAGGACGAGTGTGTGGGCTAGAGCGCGGTCAAGGTCGAGGTCAAGAGCAAGGTCATTGGAGAAGTTGAGAGCATGAGCATGGGCTAGAGCGCGGGCAGAAGTGAGGTCTAGAGCTTCAATATATGTATAAAAAGCTTTAACAGCTACAGTCTTATAGCTAAACTTCACAGAATTTGCCTTCCGATTTGCCCATTCTAGAAATGCTTGTAAATTCTCATCACCTGCCAACATTCCATCAATACGATCCTTCATTAATTTCAAAAAATCATCTGATCGCCACAACATTTCCGCAGTCAAATAAAACACCTCTTTCCATCTAAGATTAGAAATATTCTGCACCAATATTTCCAATTGCTGATCGCGTTCAATGGCTTTAGCCACAAAATATTCCTGAAAAGTTAAATGGGAAAAAGAATAAATATTTCTAGCCCTCTCCACTAACAATCCATGATGATGCTCGATCGCCTTTAGCACCACCTCGCTATCGAGCCGTAACGCTTCAGGATCGGCAGAAGCTTCAGGGAGATTGCAGATATAGTCCTTAATCTGACGTTGTAAATCCTCTTGCCGAAAGAAATATTCACCACTCACAAAGGTATTAAAGGCAATCTGTCCCAGCATATCCTCCTTGTTTTGTGGAGAAAGATGCTTATAAATTATCTCCCGTTCAATATTCCGCTTCGCATCCCATTTTTTCATCAACACTTCCAAACCTTCCTTATAAAGTTCTGATCGCTTTGGTGGGAAGTCGTTACGCTCACCAAATACTAAACATAACAGCGTCAGTAACAAAGGACTTTTAGCCAATTCTTTGATAGGTTTATTACCTTTCAGCTTTTCTAACAATCGTTCTGCTTTTGACTGATCACTCTCCCGAAACCAATTATTCACAAAGGTTTCAATTTGCCTATCATCAAAATCCGAAACCTCAACTTCCGTAAAATTCTCAAACAAATATTCTCGCGCCGCAATTCGACAGGTAATCGCAAATCGGTTTGTAAACCAATCCTTTGTCAGCTTATCAATATCTTGTTTGATACGGCGATCATCTTCCTTCTTCACCTCATCCAACCCATCTAACAGGATCAATGCCCTCCCCTCCTTGAGCAAGCGCTTCACTGCATCCGTCGCCACATCCCGCTTTTGAAATTCCGTCAAAATATAATTCTCTAGCGATGGCTGTCCCCTCTCTTCTGCATATGCCTTGAGCGTTACAAAGATCGGCACAAGTTCCCCATGAAACCGACCGCCGAGACAAGACATTGCCAAATATTTCATAAACGTGGTTTTCCCTGCCCCCGGTTTACCCAAGACCACCAGCTTTTGAAATTCTTCAACCGCTTCAAATCCCTTTACCCGTTCTTTAATCGTCCCCACTAAAAAGCGATCAAAATGCTCACGGGTGCAAACCTCCATCACCTCGTCATAACCAATCCGCCGCCGCCCAGTCACATCCTTAATGATATTCACATCGGTATAAATCCGATCCAGATCGACAGGTTGCGTCATATCCAACACTCGCATCGTCCCACAGCGATCGGTCACATCCGCCGCAATTTTTTGCTTCACCTCTTTGACTAGCGAATCGAGGTCATCACCACTGATATCACGCCAATCCAGTTCCAGAAATTTGCACAACTCCTCAAAATTTGATCGATCAATTGCTTCTCCCCGAAACAAAACCGTAATCACCGATCGCGAAATCCTCAAAGCCTTAGCAAGAGCTTCTTGCGTCAACCCGCCACGTTTCATCGCCGATTTAATCCGCTTGATACCCTCTTCAGAAGTTTGTAAAGAACGGGATGACATAGTTTTAGGAAAGGTAATTTTTTTTATAACTCTAAGTTACTTTAAAGAATATCATTAAAAGATACAAAAGTCACGCAAAAAGTCACGCAAAGACTAGACAAAACAATTTCCTTGTGCAAGAATCTTCAGGAGGTTGGAGCTATTGCTTACCTTAAAAGTCATTCAAGTCACGCAAAATAGTGTTTGCAGAATTTATACTCTTGATATGGAGAAAATACATGGCACAACAAAGCCAAAAGTCAGTCCAACCCCAAGCGATCGCACAAGTCCCCCAAGCAAATAACGCACCAGCAAACAACAAACAAACTGCGATCGAGACCACACCTACATCAACACCCATTGACGCATCTAACACTATTCCTGCGATCGTTAGCAACCCAACAGTTAGCATAATCCTCGCCTTTGCCGTATTAGTGCGAGTCATCGTTGATCGCCCTTCCTCAAGGAAAAAGTAACAGCGCCTTGTTCAGCAATAGCTAATAGTGAAATAATAGAAAACATTGCTTCACTATTAGCTATTGCTAAAACCATTATTTTCTCGTTCTAAATATTTTTAGGATTCCATTACCAATGGAATGTGAGATACAATTTTATCTATAATTCAATTTCACGAATACTAATCCATAATTAAGATATATCAAGATGAAGACAAAACTAATCTGGATAGGACTTGCGATCGCTATAGGGCTTGGCATACCTCTATTAAGCCCCGAAATAGCTAATACAGCTATTCCGCCTCTCTCTGACAAACACCTAAAAGCGATGTCAGATTATGTCGTGCTTGGGACTGTGACCAACATTCAAAGTAGAGAAGTGAGTGTATCCAGAGGGACTGATTATTTATATAAAGCACGAATACAAGTTAACCGAATAGAATTTTCCAGAGCTAATATCCTTACTTCCAAAAAAAGTATTGAAGTCCTTTACAGAAAAACAGGAAAACGACCTAATGGATGGGTGGGACCACAAGGACAGTCTCAACTTTTGGAGAAAGACAGCAAGGTTAAGCTCTTTATCCGTAGAGACGAGCAAGGTAACCTACATTTATTGGAGCCAAATGGATGGCAGCCAATCAATTGACAATCCATACCAAATCAAAAATAGGACTCAATCAAACCCCAAGAATAGAATGACGACGCAAAGCGTCGTCATTCTATTCTTGGGGTTAAAGCATTTGGCGATAGATATAAAAAAGAGTGAAGCATTGCTTCACTCTTTTTTATATCTATTCTTCTTCAATCCCAAAAATCTGATTGAAAGTTTTAAGAACTTTGTAACCAGTATCAATCGACTCAAGCGGATCTTTGCGGAGACGGTGACGCAGGCATAGACCGATTACTCGTTTGATGTCATCCACTTCTACTTCCTTGCGTCCTTCAAAAGCCGCGATCGCTCTAGCAGCACGATTGCTAACAATATCGCCGCGCAAACCATCGACATTAAGCTCAGAGCAAACTCTAGAGATATTCAAACGCAGATCTTGAGGAATATCCACCTCGCTGAGAAGAGTTTGCGCTCTCACGATTTTGGCTTGGAGTTCTTCTTGGCGATCCGAATATTCTTTAAGGAAGCCATGAGGATTACCGTCAAAATTAGTGCGTTCTTCGACTACGCGCACTCGTAATTCTGGTTCGCGTACGGTACGAATTTCGGCATACATGCCAAAGCGATCGAGCAATTGTGGACGCAATTCTCCTTCTTCGGGGTTGCCAGAGCCAACTAATACAAAACGCGCAGGGTGACGAATGGAAATCCCTTCTCGTTCAACAGTATTCCATCCCGAAGCGGCGGAGTCTAACAGCACATCGACTAAGTGATCGTCTAGAAGGTTAACTTCATCAATGTAGAGAATACCGCGATTTGCTTTCGCTAGTAATCCTAATTCAAAGGCTTTCACCCCTTCCGATAAAGCTTTCTCAATATCGATTGTGCCGCAAACACGATCTTCGGTTGCGCCAAGGGGCAAGTCCACCATGATTACTTGCTTGGTGGTGACTGGGAGAGTTTCGCCATTGGCAACGCGGCGGCGCACTTCTTCGCTTTGTAAGTCGCCGTCAGTAGGATGGCTGCTAAATGGATCATCAGCAACAACTTCGATTTCAGGTAAGAGGTCGGCAAGGGCGCGAACGGTGGTGGATTTGCCCGTACCGCGATCGCCCATGACCATCACTCCACCGATTTTAGGATCGATGACGTTGAGCAACAGGGCGAGCTTCATTTCTTCCTGTCCGATCACGGCGGTGAAAGGAAATACAGGTCGTCTTGTCGTTACAGTTGGTTTAATGGGAGTTGCAATCAAGGTTTTTTAAATTTTGTATCGATAAAAGTGTCACTCTAGCCAATATACAGCTTTATCATCGCTGATTTCCTAAAAATTTACAGAAAGCCTATAGACTGTCATGGGATTTATACTGTCATATCGCAACATAAAACCCAAAAGAGAGTTGGGGGGGGGAGCGCCCGAAAAAGGATTTT
>JBIKYZ010000278.1:0-6207 GCA_044354985.1 Pseudanabaena sp.
CAAATTTTGTTGTGGGGGGGCCCCCCCCCCCAACTCTCTTTTGGGTTTTAGCTTTAGCTACTTATTACTTTTGGCGATCGCCTTGCGTTGGCTGTCACCCGTAAGCTTGAGCGCAAAATTTTCTATACCGTTATACAAACCGCGAGGCAGTATCCAGATTAGATAAGCCGCAACAATTGTGATTAGCGATCGCCTTGGTTCATAAATTAAAATTTTCCAATTGCTTGCTAAGGCTCGATTTACCAGTTGCACGGCCGCTTTACCATCTTTATTACGAACTGCACGACGAGAGAGATAGCGTAATTGGTAGGCTCTTGCTAAGGATTCCCATTCTCCTGTGAATTTAGGGGCATATTCGCGAGTTTTAGCAATCACTTTTTCCCAAGAGTCCAATTGCTTCATCATGTTTGCCGATAGACCACCCGAATTAACGCGATAGAGAGTTAGGGCATCGGGAATCCCCTCGATTTGCCATTTTGTCGTTAGCGCAATCCGAATCCAGCATTCAATATCTTCAGACTGGCGAAAGCGATCGTCAAAATAGAACTTCTCATCATTGCCATAAAAATTAGCGGTGAATTCGATATCTGCAAATACGGCTTTGCGAATTACAGGAACTGAGCCATTACTAATGGGGTTGCGACAAAGCACAAGTTCGGGTGTAATGTTTTTGGTTTGAGGAATTTGGAAATTACCAAGGGGGTGGCTATCATCATCAATAAATTCTGAACTACAGAAGCTCACACCAACAAGAGGGTTTGAGTCTAAATGTAGTACATGCATTTGTATTTTTGATGGTAGCCAGACATCATCAGAGTCTAAAAACGCTAGATATTCTCCTTGGGCATGACGAATACCTGTATTTCTCGCTCCAGCCAGTCCACGATTCTTTTGATGGATAATTTTGATGCGCTGATCGGTAAAACTTTCACAGATTTCAATACTTCTATCTTTCGATTCGTCATCAATTACCAGCAGTTCAAAATCCGTAAAAGTCTGTGCCAAAACTGAACTAATGGTTTCCGCAATATACTTCTCAACGTTATAAACGGGCATGATTACTGAAACTTTCGGCATAATAAACTCCAAATAATTTACCAAACAACTTATCAAACAATTTAATTTAACTCTTCGCAGGACTTACGCAATTTCAACGAATTTACTAGGGATTGAGTAGATTTGGTTAGGGTTTCGCCCTCCCCAAATCTGCTCATTGAGTAAGTCCTACCTTCTATTTGAAAAAACTGAGTAAAAATCGCCCGTAGGTTGCCAATAACGTTAGTAAAGTGCGGTGAGGTTCACGAAAGAAAATTCGCCAATCTGAGGCGATCGCTCGATTTATAAAGTCCAAACCAACTTTAGGGGGCAAATTTAGGCGGAAAGCGCGACGTGCTAAGTAGCGTAAATGGACTGCTCTAGCAAGAGAATAATGTTTTTTTACGATTTCGGGGGCGTATGCTCTGGCTCTATCAATTAGTAAATCCCATCCTGCTTCCATCCGATATAGTGAGGCGGAGAGTCCAGAGGGACTTGCTCGATAGTAAATCAATATCCGATCAAGTCCTTCGATTTGCCAAGGCGAACTCTCTTTGCGGTTGTGACACATCACGCGAAATAACCATTCCAGATCCTCAGAATAACTCATGTCTTCAGCGAAACCTCCCACTAGAGAGAACACCTCAGCTCTTGCGATCAGATTAGACATTGTAGTAGTTGGATTTTCGTATAGAAAATCTTCAGGTTTAAGATTGATCAGCCGAGATGTAGAAATTTGTCCTACTGGGCTACCTTCTAAACTTATGAATTCCACACGAGCAAAGCTGACCACTAAGTTAGGATTAGTCGCAAAATGTTCGACATGTGCGGCTAACTTGTCGGGTCGCCAAATATCATCGGCATCAAGAAAAGCTAGCAAATTCCCCTTTGCCAAGCGCACTCCATGATTGCGGGTAGCAGATACGCCTTGATTTACTTGCGATATAACTTGGATACGGCGATCGCGAAGTGCATATTGCTTTGCAATTTCTAATGTGCGATCCGTCGAGCCATCGTCAACAATCAATAGCTCAAAATCTGTAAATGTTTGTTGCAGAACCGACTCAATTGTTTGATCGATAAATCTTGCCGCATTGTAGGCTGGCATAATCACAGATACAGTAGGATCGCGATCGCTCATTACTTAACCTCTGTTTTTTCTAATAGTATTACCAATCCACAAAAGTATCGACACATTTTTGTGGATTGAAAGTCAAACCCAGTAGGGGTTTTACGGCGTTTTGAGTTCAAGTCCAAGCCAAGAATTTTTTAAAAGTGTTGCCTTACAACACTTTTAAAAAATTCTTGCAATTAGTTTGTTCGGCAATTGCTATAAAAACATAAACTGGCTACGCCATTTTGTGTTTTGGTATAACTGTTACTTTGAATCAACAAAAAATTTAGCTGCAACTAAGAATTGGAGAAATTTTTAAATAGTTTCTTTTGCTTCTATTGCAGAGATCTCCTTATCCATTACCTTAGAAATGTATGAGGACACCCAAACTGTGTAGGCAGGTGAAGCAATACTATGGGTCAAGAAAACTGCTACAGCTACACCTAATACGCCCCAATTCACGCCAACTAGTAGCGCGATCGCAAAAGCACCTGTGAAAATAATATTCCATATGAAATCCCAATTAGGCTTGTTGAGCGCCCAAAGCCCATTAGAAGCAACATTTTCAAAAGGACGTGGGATCGCTGATAGGCAAATTAGAATTAATAGAGGAATTGCGGGTATCCATTTTTGCCCAAAGATCAATGGCACATAAAACGGAGCGAGTCCAGATTGCAAAATCACCAAAGGGAAGATAATCCAAGCGACACTCTTAAAAGTTTTGAAATATCTTTCTTTGAATTCCTTCGGCTGACTACGAGCATCGCAAAGATGAGGGAACAAAGCTGTGTCAAAAGCATTGATCGCACTCAAACTAATGCCCAGCCCCGCATTGAAAGCAAAATAATATAAACCTAACGGTTCTACACCTAAAAATCTACCCGCGATCACATAGTCGAGATTATTAGTTAAAGTTTGCATAATTTTTACCCCCAAAACACTACGCCCAAACTGCACAATCTCTTGCCACCTGTCGAGAGTAAATTCGCGAGTTGGTCGCCAAGGATTATTGCGATAATGGACAATCACCCAGATAGGAGCCACTAAAACCTTTGGCAACACGATCGCCCACATTCCAAAGCCAAAGAAGGCAAGAATGATCGTGAGGATATTATCTACAGAAACTTGAATACCATTTGCGATCGCTGAGACATGAAGACGATTCTCGCGACTGGATAGAGAGGCTTGCACCAGAGCGATCGGAATAATGAGATAGACCGTAGCCATCACGCAAATGGGTAGAACAATACGCGGATCGTTGTAAAACCAACTGACTGGAAAAGCGGCCATACATTGTCCTAAAAATACCAATCCACAGACAATCCAGTTTAGCCAATAGGAAGTTTGGCAGAGCCTAGGTAAGTCGTCAGCATCAGCTTGGACGAGTTTTGCCCAGATCCCATTTTGGGTAAACACATTCACAAATTCATTGGTTGTCAGCACCAGCGCCGCCAGTCCATAGTCCTCTTTGGTCAATAGCCGCGCTAAGACCACCGTTGCCGCAAGACGGGACACGCGAATGAATAGCTGCGATAGCCCCAACCAACCGAGATTACGGAGAAAGCGATCGGCTAATTTATCTTTAATTACTTTGATGATTTTCTGGACTGCCAAAACAGAGCCTCCCATTCAGCTAGGTATCTTTCCCATGCACCACGCACAGACTCTCTGCCATTCTCTCCCCAACTGTTTAGAGTTTGTGGTGAAGTTTTATGAATGTTTGCAACTTTGGCGATCGCCTCTTTGAGATCCTCTACATTTGCGCCAACGACCAATCCACAATTGTCAACCTGTTCAGCTAGTCCATCTACGCTCGTCACAATTACAGGTTTTCCAGCCGCCTTTGCTTCGAGACAGACATTTCCCCAAGGCTCCCATCGTGAGGGAATAACGATAATATCGCAAGAGTCTAAAAACTGCGGGACATTGGTTAACTGTCCAACAAATTTAATACGGCGATCGCCCTCAGCAAATTTCTTTAACAACTGCTCATTTTCGCCATAGCCGCCGATCAGTAATTCCACATCTAGATCTGGCAGCCCATGCATAGCTTCGAGAAGCAAATCAATTCCTTTTTGATCGGAGAATCGACCGTAAGCTCCTAAAACCAATCTTTCGCCCAGTGGTTTAATAGGTATAGCCAAGAATTCATCTAGAACTCGACTTTGTTGAATTATGGTCAATTTTCGATGTCTGACTAGTTTATGCTCCAGCATCCAATTCATCTGCGCATAGGAAATAGCGATCACTCGATTAGCTATGCTATAGGCGAGCTTGAGCATCAGCCTAAATCTCCACTTCGAGGGCACGTTTAGGGCTTCAAAAGCTTCTGAATAATGATGTTCTTGAATGATTAAATTACTTTGCGATCGCAGTCGCAATAAAGTAAAAACAAACTTCCATGAACAGGCATCATGCACCACTATAAGTTCTGGCTTTAATTTCGATGCTTTGGAAAAAGCTTCTTGAGGAGTTAGGAGTAGAAAATTAAATTTCTCAGCAAGTCGAGATCGCAATAAGCTGTTCACTGAAGCTGTCACGCCGCCAATGTTGCGATCAATCAGAACATGTAAGATGCTAGGTTTCATAAATGTTAGGGGTAAGGTCAAATCCTATGATTTCCTTGTTAGCTGTTCAGACAGTTTGTCCCATTCGGTTAGATATTTTTCCCATGCATCGCGTACGGATGCTCTACCATTATCACCCCAATCGATCAGAGTTTGCGGCGAAGTTTTATAAATATGTACAACTTGTGAGATCGCCTGTTTTAAAGACTCGGCAGTTGGTTCGGCAATTAATCCACAATCAATTACTTGTTCGGTCAGCCCATCAACATTGGTCACAATTACAGGCTTCGCCGCCGCTTTAGATTCAACACAGACATTGCCCCAAGGTTCCCACCGTGACGGGATTATGGAAATATCGCAAGTTGATAAAAACTGAGGAACGTTGGTTAATTTGCCAACAAATTGAATACGGCGATCGCCATCCGCCATTTGTCGCAATAGCTCTTCTTTTTCCCCATAGCCACCGATCAACAGTTCTATATCTAAATCAGGCAAACCTTGCATTGCTTCGAGTAATAGCTCGATTCCTTTTTGGTTAGAAAATCGACCATAGACTCCTAAGATCAATTTTTCTCCCAATGGTTTAACTGGTAACGCCAAGAAATCTTCTAGTACGCGACATTGCTGAATTACTGACAATTTTTGTGGATTGACCAGTTTGTTACTGAGCATCCATTTGCCTTGGGCATGGGAAACCGCTACAACATAATTTGCGATCGCATGGGCTAATTTTAAAACAAGCCGAAAACGCCATTTAACAGGCACATTAATTGCTTCAAAAGATTTTGAGTAATGATGGTCGTGAATGAGGACTTTGCTATGCGATCGCAAGCGCCGTAAGAGAGGCAAAATACTCCATGATGATGCATCGTGAACGATGATTAAATCTGGCTTTAAGGTAGATATTTGCGCTAAAGCTTCGTCAGGCGTGAGCAGCAGAAAGTCATATTTCTCAGCCAGACGCGATCACATCAAGCTATTGGTGCAAGCCGTTACACCGCCAACATTGCGATCGCTAAGTAGGGCTTGCTGAAAAAGTACAAAAGCTCGCTATATAAGGGTTTTAAGCTTTTTTTGTCATAACAAGTGTAAGGTTATAGCGTCTAGAGGCTCAAAACCCTTGCACTTCCGTGGAAAATCGCTGGGTAAATTGGGGAAATATGCGACAAAATATTATTTTGCAAGCTATATTGCCTCTAAATTCGCTCTGTAGACTTTTTCAGGAAGCCCTAAGTAGATGTAATATTTTAGGCTTCATAAGTTAATTTTTTTGGGGAAAACTAGAAATTTTGTTCCCTCCCCTTTGCAAGGGGAGGGCTAGGGTGGGGTAATTAATTAGATTTGATAATTTCTTTAGTTGTTTGTGCTTGGAGTTTGGAAAAAATTGAAGCAAAAAATGGATGAACGGCACATTAAGAGATGCCCAAATATTGGGCATGAGAAATCGAAGCACTAATGATTTAGGAGTACTAAGATAGTAGTATTTGCCAG
>JBIKYZ010000176.1:0-11111 GCA_044354985.1 Pseudanabaena sp.
ACAATTATTGGCATAATGGGTTTAGGGATAATGATTTGTTTTCGGTTGAAAGTTGAAACTCTCATTATCCCTTTTCGCTTAATCCCGCTCTTTCTTTGCTTCAATCTTGTCCAAAGTCCAATTTCTAGACTTTTAACTGCTCTTCTGTAATAAAAATAAATTCGCAATTGTCAACGCCATCGGTACTTAACAATTGCGAATTTAATAATATTGTGCGACTTAAATGGCTGTGATCGCCTCAGCGATTTCTTGAATAACCATAGACTTAATATTAGTAGGTGCAAAGCCATAAAAAATTTTGCTTAGAGCTGCTAGTTTTGATGTTTTACTTCACCCAGATGAGTGATTGCATTTTGTCGCTTTTATCTAACAATAAAGGTTATCAAATTAAGTGATCGCATAAATGAATCATTTGTGACAATTAACCACAATGGTAATGGCTAGAGTTTATTAATCAGCTTATTGAGACTTGTGAGCAAATTTATATAACTTTCTTAAGCAAAATTAAAGATAAGTAAAGGTGAATGCAGGGAATAATTAACGCAAGGTTTATATTGTGTTAACTATTACTATTATTGAGACTCTTTAGATTTAATGAATTTTATACGGCTAATTCTAGAGGCATAGACTGGGAACCTCTAGTATATTAGTCCCGTCCAATGTAACTAAGCAGCCAGTATGACCATTTAAGTACCCGATTTTGCAATTATTACTGCTCAAAACTTGTGTGCCAACCCCTATTACGCATTTTGAGTTTATCGATTAGAGCTTTAGTTTTCGCATCTATCTAAATTTTGAGGATTCAACAATTACCCTAAACAATTAACCTAAATAAAATTATGATTATTGCTATTTTACTAAATCTAAATAAGCAGTTACATACGTAACTTTATTTGTATTTAATTATATTTAATTTTTTAGAACAACATTATGTCTCTTTACCTGCTTCTGACATCAAAGTTGTCTGATTTCGTTAACAACAATAAATACGAGTTCTGAATGTCATTGGAAACCCAATTCAATGAGTGTAAATACCTATTCAAACCTTAGTCAAATCTTTAGATAGATAGTGATAGCCGTCCTTTGACTTTTCTAATTGATTCGTAATAATATGTAACTCTAGACGCAAGATTAAAAAAGGTTAATCGCTTATTATACGAATTAACTTTGAAGCAAATGACACATTACCATGTCAACTTTATAAAACTTAAAGATCATGATTTTAATATATCGGGATTCATAAATTTAAATTTTAAAGTTATGAATCCCTATCTGTCTCAGTCTTCTGGTCTTGGAGAAGCACTCTTGAAAAACGCTTAGTTTAAAAAAATGAGGAGCGATATGTCTGAAGAACCATTGATCCAACCCACACCAAAGACAGTGGATAGGCAAGCTAACAAGCAAGTCGGCCTGTCTGCTGACATGGTTCGCACGTACTTGCATGAAATCGGGAAAATCCCCTTACTCAGTAATGAAGAAGAGATTATCTACGGGAAGCAAGTACAACAGATGATGGCGTTGTTTGAAGCCCAAGAAAAGATAGCTCAAAATAGCGATCGCCTACCAACTGAGCAAGAATGGGCTGAAGCTGTTGGTCTGGAGCGAGAGGTTTTGCATAGCCTTATTCGTGTCGGCACACGCGCTAAACGCAAAATGATCGAGGCAAACCTTCGCTTAGTTGTATCTGTCGCTAAGAAATATCAAAAAAGAAACTTAGAGCTTCTAGACTTAGTTCAGGAAGGAACTCTGGGGTTAGAGCGTGCGGTAGATAAGTTTGATCCAACCAAGGGGTTTAAGTTTTCAACCTATGCCTATTGGTGGATTCGTCAAGCGATTACGAGAGCGATCGCTCAGCAAGCGCGTACTATTCGCTTACCAGTTCATATTACTGAGAAGCTCAACAAAATCAAAAAAGCTCAACGCCAACTCTCTCAGGATTTTGGTCGAGTTGCTACGGTCGCAGAGATTGCTTATGAACTAAATATCAAGACCGATCAAGTACGTGAATGCTTGTCACTATCGCGTCAGCCAATTTCCCTTGATTTACGCATTGGTGATAACCAAGATACTGAACTTGCTGAACTACTAGAAGATACAGGACGTTCTCCTGATAATTATGTAGAAAGGGAATCTTTGCGAACGGATATCCAGAGCTTACTCAAGGAGCTACCCGAAAAGCAGCGCCAAGTGATGATCTTGCGCTACGGACTAGAGGATGGACAGGAAATGTCGTTAGCTAGTATTAGCAAGCGTATGGATCTTAGCCGTGAGCAAGTAAGGCAATTAGAGCGTCAAGCTATGGATTATCTTCGCAAGCGCAAAGCCCGTATGCAAGAGTACTTAGCTAGCTAAAACAAACAGGAGGTACATTGTACCTCCTGTTTGTTTATATTACCTGTGTAGAATAAATTACCCCAACCGATAAGGTTTCGCCCCGCAGGGGCGAAACCTTATCGGTTGGGATGTGTAATTAATTAAGCATGCCTATTTATAGAGATCCTCAAATAATATCAATTCACAAAAGTGTTGTCATACTTTTGTGAATTAGAAACCAAACCCAGTCAGGGTTTTAAAAGAACAAAATGGCTATGCCATTTTGTTCTTTGGTAGAAAATTCGATTTTATCATTAGAGTAGCAAGGAATCTGTCGCACCCAAAATCTGTACCGCCTGCGTAGCGGGCGGTACAGATTTTGGGTTTGCTTTTTAAATTTTGCTGAGTTACATAAAGCCCAAAGAGTGTGGGGCGGCGCAAGCGCCGCCCCACACTCTTTGGGCTTGGATAGGATTAATGTATACATATAGAGAAATTGTTTGGTTAGGAATCTCTAAAAATTTGTAATAATCTAAAGTTAGTTCTTCAATACTTACCCAAGTCACATATCTTTATGCCGCTCAAATCTACAACCCGTCATATTCAGATTTATGCTGCCATTGTTGAGGAGCAGAATGATGAACTGATCGACAGCGAAAATACATTGACTATAGATGTTGATCCTGACAATGAACTGAACTGGACAGATGGTGCTTTGCAAAAGGTTTATCGCAAGTTCGATGAGCTTGTAGCAGACTACAAAGGTGCTGATTTGACAGATTACAACTTGCGTCGCATTGGTTCAGATTTAGAGCATTTTGTACGATCGCTATTGCAACAAGGCGAAGTCACCTACAACCTCAATCATCGATCTCTTAACTACAGTATGGGACTCCCTCAGATTGTCAATACTGAAGCCCAATAGAGAATAGACAACGCTGCGCTTTGTCTATTCTTGTTATAAAAATTTTAGAAATATCTCAAAAATTATGTCTGAAACCACTGTACCAACTTCTGAAGAGCCAAAGGCTAAACCTGCCGCGAAGCCCAAAGCCGAAAAGCCACCTGCGATCGAAGAGTTACCCTTTGACGAATTTATTAACAAGCATTATCTACCAGCCCTAACTAAAGCCTTTGGTAAGCAAGGCGTTGATGATTTGCAATTGGAGTTTGGCAACTCGCAAGTGCGTGGGATCTGGGCGCAAGGTTCACGCCAGTTTACAGTTTACTTTTCTAAAGCAGATCTCAATGCTCAGAAGGCTTTTTCTTGTGCTGATGCTGGGCGATCGCCTAGTACCATCGAGCCATTTTTGATCGACGAGCGCAAAGCACCCCTTGACTTACTTGTATTCGGTGTAATTCAACGGTTAAATGCTCAGAAGTGGTTATCTGCTAATTAAACAAACAAGAAAGGGGCGCGTTTCGCCCCTTTCTTGTTATTTAGCCACAATAGTTTGTGCCCCATTTTTAATTTCTATTTTCAAGTTTAGTTTATCTAGCTCTTGAGCAATAATTTGGACAGTTTTTTTGTCTGTAGCATTTTGCAAAACTAGTGACCAAGCACCAATTTGAGCCTTAGTCAGATCCCTTGCTTCTTTGAGCCATTGTGCAGACTGGCGAGATAAATCAGCCGAAATTTTGTGGGTTTCGACCAGTTCTTCATCTGATAAGCTCGCTTTATCAGCCCATTCAGCAGCTTTCAGATACGACTCCCTAGCTCCTTTAGCATCCCCTAAAAACAATAATTGATCGGTTGCCTTGTATCGCCAAATAGTATATGCGTTGGGTTGTCGATCAGGATCTAGCGATTTTAATCCTTTGCTGTAGATATCGATCGCTTTACTAGGAACTCCCGCAAACATCGACACACTAGCTGACATATATATATAGCTACTTAAAAATCGAGGATCTCGATCAATAATATTGGCAAAATAAAGCGGACTGAGGCTATACCCTGTTTGAAATTCATTTCTGGAAATATCATCACCAAAGTATTGCAAAAATTGTAAAAAAGCAAAGTTAGCAATCAAGTTATTAAAGCCAAATCCGCGTGGAGGTAGTTGTTTAACTAATTTGAGACGCGCTTCTTCGTCTCTGACTGCCTTACGAGTTTCTTCTATGGTTTGTCCACTCAATCTTTGATTGAGCTTCGGGAATTGCAAACTGAGGGTGATCGCTCCCAAAACTGCGATCGCCCCTAAGTTAATAGCAAGGTTATGGAACCGCATCTGACTTAATTGCCTTCAGAAATAAATGTATCTTTACTCAGACTATCAATCAGTTTATTGCTTGGTGAGCCATCGGCAGGGCTAATCGTGTAGAAGTTTTGCGCTCTAATGATCGCATTACGAGTTTCCCCACTCAATACACCATCGACTTTACCAGTGTAGAAACCTCTCTGAGCCAGTAATCTCTGCAATTCTGAGACTTGTGTGTTTGCTGTTGCAGCAGGAGCTGTGGGCTGTGCCACTGGTGCGGTTGTGGGCTGGACTGCTGCTGGTGTTGTTGGTTTGGGAGTTGCTTGGCTTGTTGGTTGCGGTGTGACTGTGGCTTGCGGTTGCGGCGCAGGTGTTACCTGTGGTTTGGGTTCCACGCGAATAGCTGGCGTAACATTAGCTGGAGCTGGCGTAGTAGTGGCGGCAATTTGTTGTTTTGGTGCACCTGCTTCTAGAGCGGCGATCGTTCTCGCTCCAGCCACACCATCCGCAGTTAATCCATAGGCTTTTTGAGCAGCAATGATTGCGGCTCTAGTACGTGTACCTAAAAATCCTGTAATTGGTCCATTATAAAATCCGCGATCGGTTAGCAAATTTTGTAAATTGGCTACTCCACCGTCGATAGCTGGAATCACAGTATTCGCAGCTTGGTTACTTGTAGTTGGCTTGGGGGCTGACACCGATGGTTTTGCGTCGGTTTGCAACGCTGCCATAGTTTGAGCGCCTGCAATGCCATCGACGGTTAAGCCATAGTTCTTTTGAGCGGCCGCGATCGCGGCATTTGTCTGCGCTCCTTTGATACCATCGATCGCACCATTGTAAAAACCGCGTTGGGCTAGTAACTGTTGCAATGCGGCAACATCTTTATTACTAGTCTTCGTAACCGAGGATATGGTTTCAGGATTCTTGGTAGCAACACTGACTTTGCTAGCTCCTGATTCTAAGGCAGCAAGAGTTTGAGTGCCTGCTATACCATCAGTAACTAAGCCATAGTTTTTCTGAGCGGCGACGATCGCTGAGCGAGTCTGTGGTCCCATGATGCCATCAACAGCACCATTGTAAAAACCACGCTTGCTGAGTAATTCTTGCAGACTGGAAACTTCTGCACTTTTGGTGCTAGTAGTTGTAGCGCTAACGGTTGTAATAACTGCTTTAGCACCATCTGACTCTAGAGCCGCTAAGGTCTGAGGACCTGCAACCCCATCGGTAGTGAGGTTATAAGCTTTTTGTGCTGCGATGATTGCTGAGCGAGTCTGAGAGCCCATGATGCCATCAACAGCGCCAT
This sequence comes from Pseudanabaena sp., assembly GCA_044354985.1. Classification (GTDB taxonomy): domain Bacteria; phylum Cyanobacteriota; class Cyanobacteriia; order Pseudanabaenales; family Pseudanabaenaceae; genus Pseudanabaena. Next base: position 5,815 of record JBIKYZ010000176.1, read on the forward strand.
TGTAAAAGCCACGATCAGCAAGTAATTTCTGGAGATTCATCACCGTCGATGAAGCACTACTCGTAGTTTCGCTGACATTAACTTTGGTATCAACGACATCGACTTTTGTGGCACTTCCATCTACGGATTTGCCTTCTTCGAGAGCTGCGATCGTCCGACTACCAACTATTCCATCGGGAGTAAGTCCAAAAGCTTTTTGAGCGCGAAGGATGGCATTTTTAGTTGATGCTCCAGATACACCATCGATTGCCCCAGGATCAAATCCATTTTTTGCTAGTAGCGATTGCACATACTTCACATCCGATGATGGGGCTTCGGCAGCTAGAACACTTAAGGTCGAGCCTAAACCAATCAGCAGAGTTGTTCCCGTTAGGAGTACGTTTAAGCTGAGTTTGGCGGAATTATTAGTAAATGTCTTGAACCATGTTTGGAAAGTTTCAGGTATTTCACTGACGATCGCATCGTCAGCATTGATAAATTCTTCTTGGATATATGCTAAGAGTTCCATGATTAGACCTTGTTGAGATTGAAAATAGAGATTTGTACTTGAAAAATTTGGTGGAATTGACGAGATTTGTTCAACTTTTATTTAGGAAGAATTAGCATTTTTGGCTGTTGGTGCATTTTGACTAGAGGTTGGGACTTGGGTTCCATTACCTAGCGGAGCGCTGCTAGGAATTGACTGAATAGTTTGACTATTTGGGCTACTGGCTGGGATTTGAGCAATATTCTGAGCGGGATTTTGCGCTTTAAGAGCCGTCTGTAGATCTGAAGTCAAATCCCCTGTGGCGGCTTGTCCGTAGGCAAGTTGAGCTTTCAAAATACTTGCCTTGGTCTGAATGTTGTATAAGCCACTAAGATCTGCATCATAAAAGCCTCGTTCCTTGAGTAATGTTTGGATTGCCAAGACATCTTGTGTTGTTGGCAATCGGGGCAAAGCAGGCTGAGTGAGGGGGAGATTGTTGCCACCAGCTAACAATGAGCGTATTGTTAAAGGTCCTACAAAGCCATCTTGAGCTAATGCATAGGCTTGTTGCGCCTTCAGTATGGCGTTAGTTGTGGTTTGCCCCAGTTGCCCATCAATTTCACCTTGATAAAATCCCCTTTGTCTTAACAGCATTTGCAAATTGCCGATTTCGCTTATCACTGGTTGCTGAGAGTTACTAGCTGGAGCGTTATTTGATCGCACAATCACAATTGTCTGATTTGGTGTCTGGCTTGATGATGGGCTTGAGCGATCGCTAATAGCAATTCTTTCTGTGGTTTGATTTGGAGGTTGCGATGCTAATGGCTTAATCACTGATGAATTTCGCAATAATGCCAAAGTCTTTTCCCCAGGAATTCCATCGGCAGTCAGATTAGCTTGAGTTCTCTGAAAATCAATTACAGCTTGCTTGGTATACCTGCCGTAAACCCCATCAATTTCTCCGACCGCAAACCCACGTTGAGCAAGTAAAGTCTGCACCTCTAACATGTAGCTGGTATTGCAGAGATATAACTGGTTACACCAAGGCGCAACATTTACCGAAGGCTCTAACATATGAGCAGCGATCGCAGGAGCTAGATTCCAGCTCAATCCACTGAGACTAGTAAAGGCGATCGCTGATAGTAAATAGGCTTGCTGTTTCATTGCAGCAAAATTCCAGTCAAGCTTATTTGACTGATACTCATCAGCATCAAGCCCATCAAAAGTAAGCAGATTGCACTCTGTTGCTTCTTGATTGGCTTGTTCATATGCCCATGCATCATATATATATGCTGCAAGTTCCATAATGGCTACCCAATGATTGCGGTCTAACTTATTTTAAACGATTTTTTCTGGTTTCTTACGTCAAAAAATGTATACATTTTTTTGTTTGAGCACAAAGCGTTGTATTTCAGCGCTTTGCGCTCAAATACAAACCAAGAAAAAATTTTAAAAACATTGGTTTGCAATGTTTTTAAAATTTTTTCTTGTGATTCGTTTGATCGGCAATTGCTGTATAGCAATAACAGCGATAGCTAGAACAAATCAAACCCCAAAACAGAAGTAGCGGCGCTTCGCGCCGCCACTTCTGTTTTGGGGTAATCAAACCTTTGATTGCTATAAAAGCCAATATTTTTGTTGCGACTTTTGCAAACCAACATTCTCAACAAAACCCAAAAACTAGAATTTGGCGCAAAGAGCTAAATTTTAGTTTTGGGTTAGATATTGTAATCTTCTGACTTATCGGCTGCGATCGCCTGTTTTTTATTAATATTTCTGTCGTATTTAATTCCCATTTGTAATACATTGTCTTGAGGAAGCTCTGACGATTGATCGATGCCTCTGCGTCGCTCTGAAGTTCGTACCTCGCTAGTACCCTCGGTCACCACTTCATAGAGAATTGCTTGTTTGTTAGCTTCAGTGCCACGTCGCAATACACGACCTAAACGCTGAATATATTCTCGGGCTGAGCCAGTACCCGATAGCAGGATGGCTATCCTTGCATCAGGCACATCAACACCTTCATTTAAAACATGGGAAGCCGCTAAGGTTTTATATTTGCCTTCTCGAAAGAACGTTAAAATTTCGTGGCGTTCCTTCACAGGAGTTTGATGCGTGAGTGCGGGAATTAATAAATCTTGCGAAATACGATAAACCGTGTCATTGTCGTTCGTGAAAATTAGAATCCTCTCGCCGAAGTGTTGAGCCAATAAATCTGACAAAACCCGTAATTTTGCTTCAGTTCCTAAAGAAATTTCCTTTGATTCACGATGGGCAAGCATTGCTCTTCTACCTGCTTGCGATCGCGCACTCGCCTGTACAAATCTTTGCCAGCCTTCAAGACTGCCAAGGGAAATTTTTGATTCCTTCAGAAACTTATTGCGACTTTCAATTAACGAATCATAGCGATCGCGTTCTTGTGCTGAAAGAGAAACTTTAATCTGGACGATTTTATGTTCTGCTAAGGCTTGTCCTGCTAAATCTTCGGCGGATTTGCGATAGACTTCTTCACCAATTAGAAGTTCTAAATCTGCATGTTTACCATCACTCCGTTCGGGCGTGGCGGTTAGCCCTAGTCGATAGGGCGCGATCGCATATTCCGCAATCACTCGAAAAAAATCCGTTGGCAAATGATGGCATTCATCAAACACGATCAATCCGTAGAGATTTCCCAATGCCTCGGCTTGAATGGCGGCACTATCATAAGTTGCTACTAAAATCGAGGTGCGATCGCGAGATCCTCCGCCTAATAAACCAATCTCTACATCAGGAAAAGCTGCTAACAAATGGGCATACCACTGATGCATCAAATCGAGGGTGGGCACGACAACTAAGGTGCTGCGATTTGTAACTTGCATTGCTAGCTGCGCCAGATAAGTTTTACCTGCGGCTGTCGGTAAAACAACCACACCACATTTTCCGACTCTCTGCCATGCGGCAAGAGCTTCGCTCTGGTGTGGATAAGGCTCCATTTTGGTATGAGAATCTAATTTGACTTCTTGATATCCCCGTGACTTATCTTCGATCGCAATTCCTTCCGATCTCAAAGTCAAAATTAACTCACGATAGCGATTAGCAGGAATCCGAAATTTCTCAATGCGATCGTCCCATGTAGCAAACTCTATCCATGCTTTACCTTTGGGCGGTGGATGGAGAATTAAGGTTCCGCGATCGTAAGTTAGTTGAGGAATGCGGGGCATGTCTAGTACAAATGGTGTAATTCTATGTCTGAAGCTTGTAAAAGTTCGTAAAAATGTTTTAAATATTTAGGAACTAATCACCTTATAAACTCGTCCTTAAGCAGGAAGCGTAATTCCTGTATCTCAAAATAGTGATCATGTGAGGATTGTAAACGTTTATGATTAAAATCAGAGCTTTTAGCTCCATCAATTTAGTTGCCCTTGCCACAACAGCGATCGCCACAACATTAATATCTAGTGTCTTAAACTCCAGCTATGCTCAGGCTGAAGCTCAAAAGGAAACTAAGATCGCCACCAATGAATCTGATCTAATTCGGTCAATTAGTCGAGATCCCATGATCACGCCAGTGATCACCCCTAACAAATCTGAGACATCGCAAGCACCTGTCAATCTTAGTACTGACTCACAAATTATTCGGGAGATCAATTCTGAGCTAGGAAAGTCAAAACCATTCATAACTAGCGATCGTACTAAACCAAGTCTTAATGCTCAGGGTGTTACTTCAGTTTCGCAGCTAAGTGATGTTAAGCCTACAGATTGGGCTTTCACAGCATTACAATCCCTCGTTGAGCGCTATGGTTGCATCGCTGGCTATCCTAATAGTACCTATCGTGGTAATCAAGCAACTAGCCGTTATGAATTTGCCGCAGGTTTAAACGCTTGTCTTGACAAAATCAACGAAATTATCTCCTCAGGATTATCTGACAAAGTTGGGAAAGAAGATCTCGAAACCTTGAAAAAGCTGCAAGAAGAATTTGCCGCAGAACTTGCAACCTTACGAGGTCGAGTTGATGCTCTTGATGCAAAAACAGCTAAGCTAGAGGCACAGCAATTTTCCACAACTGCGAAACTGTTTGGTCAAGCCATTTTTGGACTGCAAAGCCGTTTAACTAATACTGGTAGCCTTACTCCAAGAGATGGTACGCGCAACACCGTCGATGATGCGACTAACCTCACTTTCGGCTATAACCTTCAACTGAGCTTGGTCACCCAGTTTGACAATCGCAGTCTTCTGTTAACAGGTATCCAAGCAGGGAATGCTTCTACCGCTTCAACACTTTTTGCCAACAATAACTTTCTGACCAATAATTACACTCGCCTTGGATATGAGTTGGATACAGCCAATTCAATCCAATTGAGTGATTTGTCCTATCGCTTTTTAGTAGGCGATCGCTTAGCAGTAATTGTTGGTGCAGCAGGAGTCGCTCCATCAAGTGTATTTCGTGGTCCCAACCGTTATGAAAGTGCAGGTCAAGGCGCTCTCTCAGCCTTTGCTCAACGTAACCCAATCCTCAACTTCCCAGGACAAGCTGGGATTGGTTTCGACTGGCAAATCAGCGATAACATTAGCTTGCAGGGTGTTTATGCTGCATCCTTGGCATCAAATCCTCAAAATGGTTTAACAGGCGGCCCCTTTACCGCAGGTGTCCAACTGGCGATTACGCCCAGTGATGCAATTGATCTCGCGCTTTATTATCTTAATTCCTACACCACTAATGCCAGCTTACAGCAAATACCGATCAAACGCGCCACAAGTCTAGTAATCTAAAGCATCACTAAAATTAAACAAAATATGACAGCATATTCGCTTGATTTACGGCACAAGATATTAAGTGCATGGCAAAACAAA